>DATMYJ010000059.1:0-2125 GCA_035561015.1 Desulfitobacteriaceae bacterium
TACTCGTCCTGCCTGCGAGTGAACTTAGTCTCGGATAGAGTAAATACTCCAGATCGTCAAATAAATTTTCCTTTGCGGAGCATTGATCGTCCGTGGCGACGTTAAATTCTTGATTAACTATAAATGTACGCAAGTAAGGAAGAATTTATTTTAGCATTGAAGGGCGTTCCGGCTGTTGAGCTAGTAAGCCAATGGCTTAAGAATCCTATTCCTCATGTATTCAGAGATACAGATGGAAGAGATCGATTTTTTTCTGCTATCCAAGCTGACTGGCCTGAAATCACAATGATTCAATGTGCGGGCACAGCGAATTGGAAGTATTCCCTCAACCCTAACAAAGGATTTCGACCATTTTGTGCTAGTAGTGATATAGACGTCATATCAATTTCCGAAGATCTGTTTGAATCTACTTGGGATCGAATGAGATCCATCCATAGAAACAGGTGGTACGAACTTCCGCACGGCCAGCGTAATGAGTTACGCAGGAATGGAGAGAATGTCTATTCCGGTTTTGCTTGCCCTAAATGGATCCCTTCTAAAATAGATTCTTTAAGGTTTAAATTTCTTAATAGTCTTGACCGGTATTCGACTAGTGATGTTGGTTTCAGAGATGTAAATATGTACTTTTTTAGAAACATTCATGAAGCGATAGATTATTACCGTCGCGGAGTCGAAAGCGCGAAGAGGAGAATTTAATGGAATACGAAGCAAGTTTACAGACCATATCTTGGTTTAATGAACATCGGATGAACGATCGCCTTGAGATTTCGCCTCACTTCCAGCGTCGCGCCGTGTGGCTGGAGAAAGAGCGATCAGAATTGATGGCAACTATATGTTCAAACTTACCATTTCCTGAAATCTACGTGCAGGTGGTTACAGATCGGGATACTGGAGGGCAGAAATACATTGTTGTCGATGGGCAACAGAGGCTAACCTCAATATTTAGATTCATTGATAATGAATTTCCCTTGCCCCATAACGATTATTGGAATGGTCAGGTTTTTCGTGATTTATCGAGCGATCAGAAGGAGGCATTTTGGGATTACAAAGTGGTAGTTCGGTCTCTTCGTCGAACAAATGATGCAGAGATCAGAGATCTTTTTGAACGATTGAATACCAATAATATAGCCCTTAATGATCAGGAAATACGTAACGCAAAATATCGTGGTGCTTTTAAAACTCTCGCACTCAGACTGGCCGATGATTCGCTTTTTCAGGAAATGGGATTGTTCACCGCTCGCGATGTTCGACGGATGCTCGATGTCGAGTTTATCGGCGAGCTGTTGGTGCTAGTAATCCATGGCATAAGTAATAAAAAGGATTTGCTTGATAATTTCTACGCGCAGTTTGACGAAGAGTTGCCAGGTGAGTCTGATTACGAAACAGTTTTTACTACCGCTTTGGGACTCCTATGGAGTATCTACGATTCAAATAACAGGATGCTGTTTAAAACCAAAAGTAATTTCTACACTTTATTTGGATGCATGATTAAATATTTTACTGTTACTGGAAATAGGTCATTTCCTAATCCACAGCGTGTCCAAGAAGCAGTTGTTGAATTGATTGAAAAAGCACGAAATCAAGAATATGATGATAGTCAGCCGGAGATCGAAGAGTACGCAGATGCCGTTTCAAGGGCTGCATCTGATCGGGGAAGGCGTATAAGGCGAGAAGAAATCCTTTGGGCTCGCATTGCCGAAGCAGAAGGCATCTAACAATGGGTTTGCGGACGTGTTCCGGACGGAAGAGGGGACATCCTGTAGTGACAAATCAAAACGAAAAGTTTTTTTACTAACGAACAGCCTCTCCAAGTGCTTGAAAAAGCACGATATAGAATGGCGGGTTGCTCGCCTTTAAAGAATCTCGTACCTTATCGTTATCTGGTATGCGACATGCTGATGAACGGCGGTCAAGCATCCTTTGTCCAGGTTACCAGATTTGGGTGAGAGTCCCGAAATGTACCGCACGCGCTCATCGCCTCAATGTTCGCTAAAACGGGCTCCTCTCCGCCGAATCGCTGCCAAGACAGCCGTTTGTCAGCAGTTGTTCAGTTTTTCATAGGCAAACATTTCCTTGTTTTTCATCAGAGTCCAAGCGATGCCGAGCAGCTTTGCTGCCAGCTTTA
>DATMYJ010000060.1:0-3687 GCA_035561015.1 Desulfitobacteriaceae bacterium
AGGTGGAAGCGATGAATGCGGGGGTGCATTTGGACGCTTATACCCCGCAGTGAGCTGGCAGCGTAACCGACCATAAAGGTCGGTTTTTTTGTTACAGATTTGTGGAGGAGGTGAACAAGTATCAGACAAACAGGCTTGTTAGGCTGATAAGAGCGAGAGAAAGGGGGCTTAAGGATGAAGAGCTGGTTTTTTACCTCAGAATCTGTAACAGAAGGGCATCCTGACAAAATTTGTGATCAGATATCCGATGGTATCTTAGATGCCATAATGGCCCAAGACCCCCAAGGGAGAGTTGCTTGTGAAACTTCAGTCAGCAGGGGCTTGGTTCTGATCGCCGGACAAATAACAACAACCTGTTATATTGATATCCCGGGCATTGCCAGAAATATAATTAAAGACATAGGTTATACCAGTGCTCAATTCGGTTTTGACGGCGACAGCTGTGCCGTTCTTATCGGCATTGATGAACAATCGGCAGATATTGCTTTGGGCGTAAATAAATCCAGTGAACATAAAGAAGGCTCCGGGGATGAAATGGACCTGCTCGGAGCCGGCGATCAGGGAATCATGTTCGGCTTTGCTTGTAAGGAAACTCCGGAACTGATGCCGCTGCCCATTTTATTGGCCCATAAATTGGCTCGTAAATTAGCTGATATCCGTAAGAACGGCGAATTGCCCTATTTGCGGCCTGACGGAAAAACTCAGGTTACAGTAGAATATTGTGGTAATGAGGTTGTGCGGATTGAGGCTGTGGTCATTGCCTGTCAACATGCCGAAGATGTGACCCAGGAGCAGATCAGGCAGGATATCATTGCCAAAGTCATTAAAGCTACAGTGCCGGCTGAACTGCTGGACGAACAGACCAAATATTATATCAATGCCACAGGCCGGTTTGTAATCGGCGGCCCGCAGGGAGATTCCGGGTTGACCGGGAAGAAAATCATTGACGATACTTATGGCGGTTATTCCCGCCATGGTGGTGGTTCCTTCTCCGGCAAAGACCCTACCAAAGTTGACCGCTCGGCAACTTATGCTGCCAGATATGTAGCCAAAAATATTGTGGCCGCAGGTCTGGCAGACAAGTGCGAAATCCAGTTGGCCTACGTTATCGGCATGGCCCGTCCGGTAGCGGTAATGGTGGATACTTTCGGAACAAACAGAATAAAAGAAAAAGAAATTGCCGAACTCGTAATAAAACATTTTGATTTGAGACCGGCAGCAATTATCCGGGATTTTGATTTGAGAAGACCAATATACCTGCAAACAGCTTCTTATGGCCACTTTGGAAGAGACGATCTTGACCTTCCCTGGGAAAAGACCGATAAAGCAAAATTATTAAGTCAGGCATTGGATTAGAGGAGGGGTTAAAATGAAAGAAGCAATATTGTACAGTAAACTGGATGACGGCAAAGTAAAATGTGCTGTTTGTAACCATCGATGTACAATCGCAGAAGGCAAAAGAGGGATTTGCGGCGTCCGGGAAAATCAGCAGGGTAAGCTCTTTGCTTTGAATTACGGCAAGGCTATAACAGTCAACATTGACCCCATTGAGAAGAAGCCGCTATATCACTTTTTACCTGGAACTAAAATTTATTCCTTTGCTGCCGTCGGCTGTAATTTCCGATGTACCTGGTGTCAGAATTGGGAGATATCGCAAAGCCCCAAACCCAATAAACCAATAGAGGGTATCTCTGTTTCTCCGGAAGAACATGTCAAACGAGCTCTCCAATATGCCTGTCCCTCCATAGCTTATACCTATTCTGAACCGACAATTTTTGTAGAATATGCCTTGGATACTATGGTCTTAGCCAGGAAAGAAGGACTGAAAAATGTCTGGGTGACCAATGGTTATATGTCCCGTGAAACACTTGAGGTCATTATTCCTTATCTTGATGCTGCCAATGTGGATTACAAAGGACCTAATGACAATGTCTACGAAGAATATTGCGGTGCCAGGGCCGAACCTATTATGGAAAATTTAAAATATCTCTGCCGGGAAGGAGTGCATGTTGAAATCACAACCCTGGTTGTTCCGGGTATAAATGATAAACCGGTACAATTAGAAAAGATTGCCAAATTCATTGCTGATGAACTTGGCACAGATGTCCCCTGGCATATCAGTAGGTTTTTTCCTGCCTGGAAAATGCTGAATACCCCGATAACCCCGCTGGAGACATTGGAAACTGCCAAAATAATAGGTGAAAATGCCGGCTTAAAACACGTGCATCTCGGCAATGTCTAGACTAATTGAACGTATATTGCAGGCAGAAAGATAAGAAGTCATGGGCCAGAGGAATGGGGGGAAATAATGAAGACTCCCTATCGTCTCAGATATATATTCTGTGACGACAGAGAGTCTCATGTGTGCCATGATCACTTGGCAATCAATTAGGCCTTATTTTTTGCAAAGATTAAATATTGTGTTTCATTTTATCATCCAGTTCGGCCAGTTTTTTAGCGGCCAAATCTCTGCCGCCAAAACCGAAGGCAATGGCAAAACTGACTGCTAAAGAGCCAGCCAGGAAAATAAAGGCCCAGGTAATGATATTGGAGGCAAGACCCATTTGGCTTAAGCCCATGGCAATGGTCAGAACCAATATACCTGTCCTCGCAACCATTGCCAGTATGCCGGCATTTTTAGTTCCCGACTTTTTAATTAAATCAGCCACCAGATTGGCTATATACAGACCTGCACCTACAATAATTACCCCGACCAGAACATTTCCGGCCAGAATAATAAATTGTTCCACTAAATCGGATAGTTTGGAGAAACCCAGAATATTAGCTGCTTCCAGGGAAGCTACCAGAACAATTAAAATCACAACCAGTTTACCGGCTAATTGGGAGAGATTAATCTTGGACTCACTGAAACCGATCAAAGAAAGTACCCGGTCAAAGCCAATTTTGCTTAAGAGGCTGGTGGTTAATTCACCAATCATTTTACCGATGAAGTAAGCAAAGGCTACAATGAAAAAGGCAGAGACCAGTACCGGGGCAAAAATAAATATTTCAGACAGCATGTCAGTAGCAGGTTTGGCTATACCTTCCAACCCCAGGATATTCAGAGCTGAAATAATAACCGGGATCAGAATGATGATATAGATAACCATTCCTAAAATCTCGGATAAACTCTTGTTACCGTCCTCCACAGTCAATCCGGATTTCTGGCCGAAATTATCAACTTTCAAGGCTTTGAGAAAATTAGTAAATATATTCTTGCATAACTTGGCTACAAACCAGCCTATGAGCAGGACAACAGCAGCGGCAAATAGATTGGGGATAAAGCCCAAGACTATATTAACCATATTTTGAATAGGCAACAGCAAACCATTGAGCGAGAGAGCGCTTAAAATAGCCGGTAAGAAAAGTATAAACACGAGCCAGTATAATAGTTCAGCAATAGTAGCACCTAATTTTACTTTTTCCCGGCCGCCTTCGACCTGTTCTTCGATTTTTTCATCAATATTGGTTTTGCTGAAGAAAGTCAGAACTGCTTGCTTGAGCAGGGTGGCAATGGCCCATGCTATCAGCAAAAGAATGGCAGCTCCCAGTAATTGAGGTAAATAAGCGAAGGTCACATTGAGAAGGCTGTTTAAGGGTTGGGTAATAATGGATAGACCCAGCACCTGAAAAACGGCAATCAGGACAAAGATCATTAATAAATAATAGATGGCTTTGGTCTGTCTC
>DATMYJ010000061.1:0-3134 GCA_035561015.1 Desulfitobacteriaceae bacterium
TTATAATAGTAACAACAGCTGAAAATAACCAGCTTAAAAAGTTGGAAGGTGATGATGCGTAATGGATTATATTACATCTCTGCTTTCAACAACAGCAAGCACACGAGACGGATTCAATATGGTTTTAACTAGACTGGAAACAGCCGGACCCGGCACTCCGGCCCAGGAAGACGCTGACAGAAACGAAAATGTTGACAATAGTGATAATGTTGCTGTTATCGAGGAAGTTTACGATATCTTTTTACCTGAGGTACCGGCATATCTCCGGATGTGGGGGAGAAAGGTGTGGCTCCGGGATATCGAAGTTGGTGCTAAAGGAAAGCTGATATATCATGAAAATGGCATTCGCAAAATTATTTGTCTGAGTCGGATCACGAATATTAAACTGACTTCGGGGCGTTTTGCAATTTACACGGCAAACAGCATCTATATTCTTAGGCTTTTGCCCTGTGAACCCTGAGCGAAATCCGGGGCGGTCTGAGCAAGTCCATTACCCGGCACACGTCCAAAATCGATACAGTAATCTTATCCAGCTGTACTGCAATATCAGAGAAAGCAACATTTAAATCCAGCGTCTTTACACTGATTTTATTGCCGCTCCTCTGGCAGTCACAATCTGGAGTGATTCTTTCACTGGTCTTGGCATATTAAACCTTTGGTAATGATTTTCGAGTAATGAGAAAAGTATTTGCAAGACTTTAAGAAGAAGGATATTTAATTAATGATTCAGATTCCTGAGAATTACCTCACCTTTCCTTTTTCTTTAGAAGATAATGGAAAGCGTGCTAAACTAATAGAGAGAATTTGGGAAAAGCCACCGCGGCATACGAAAACAAAAAAGCAGCCTTCTTGGGCTACTTTGGTGGGAAGACGTTATCATGGGTTCCGATGATATAAAGAGTGTTAATCTGATCATTTTCCTCGGAGGTTACTTCGATGATGATCCGTACTGACCTATTGACACTGATTTCATAGAAGTTATCTGTTCCTTGAATTTCTTTATACCGCAGAGAGGGATGGCTGGGATCCGAGATAAATAGCTCAAGAGCTTTTTCTGCTTGTTTTTGAGTCTTCAAGTCAAGCAGTTTAAATTGCTTCTCAAATTTTCGAGTGGATTGAAAGCGTCTGGTCATTGTTTGATACCATCAAGAAATTCGCTAAGAGTATTAAACTCGCGAACATTGCCGGAATCAACATCACTTTTGGCTTCAAGCATATCATTTTGAGTAGTTTCAGACCAGAAGTATGCCTGGTTTGAATTATTCAATTTCCCGAGAATTACCTGACTGCCGGTAAATTGGAGGGATTCTTATCCCAAATCTAAGCAATATCTATTCATTTTTTCATGCATTTGTTTGCCAACCCAGCAAAAAGGATATAAGAGATTTTGTCGCGTGGGCCCAAAAACACGCTGTATTCATTGACCGGTTAGACGGATCGAGCATCGATGTCGAGAAGTTTTCTTTTCTCGATAGATTATTGGAAAATAAGCGGGTTGTCTATTTAGGAGAGGAAGATCATTGGATTCATGAGAAAAGTGATTACCGGCTCATGATGCTTCGTTACCTAATTTCTCGCGGTTGGCGTTATATTGGAGAAGAACTGGGATTTTCCGATGGTATTCGAGTTGAACGTTATCTTGAAACTGGGGATGGTTCTTATCTTGAACAAATAGCTGCGTATGGATATGAAGGAGCATTAAGGACCGACCGTGTAGATAAAGCAACAGGTATTCTAAAGAGTTCCTCTGAAAATTATCCTGTTCAAAAGTTTAAAAGTGAACAACTCCGGCTGGTAAGGGCATTAAGAGAAATAAATAACAGCTTCACACTTAATCATGATAGAATTCATTATTTCGGTTTTGATTTAGATACATTGACTGGAGGGGGTTATGAAGATATCGAGGGGCTTTTAAGTACTTTCAAGGATGAACCGGCTATATCCGAAATATTAGCTTTAACTTGCCGTGTACATGGCGAAACGGCCGAAGATGAAATTAATCGTTTAAGAAGGGTGCTGGAAAGAGCTAAAGTTTTAAAAACCAGTTTGTCCAAGTTACTTGGGGCAGAAAAATATGCTGCCCTTCAAGATTGGCTCATGACACTGCATGATAGTTTCTGTTTTAGTCTCAGGGCGAATTCTGCCGTGGATTATAAGGAACTTTGTATTGCTATGGCTAATCGAGAAGAAGCTATGTACCGGCATGTAAAGGCTGCTTTATCAAAGATGAAACCTAACGATAAACTTGTCTTAATGGGCCATAATAGGCATCTGACAAAAGATATTGGGATGATAAAAAATGCAGGGGCTGCTCCGCCGGGAGGTTACCGTGTACCCACAATTGGTACTTATATCAATCGTCTGTTACCCGGGCAGGTCTTTTCAATCTGGCAATTACATGGTTGCGGGAGAAGTTCACAACCTTATACTGAGCTTGCAAGCGAATATGTTAGTACTAAAGGCAGTATTAATGCCATTCTTTCCGAAGTTGGATCAAATTTTTTGCTTCCTACGGCAGAATCGACTCTCCTGGAAAAAGAAACGGATATCGTTGGGATATACAACGCAATTTATCGCACAGTCATTGCCAAACAAGCTGATGTACTTTTCTTTATCGGACAAGTAAGTCCACTTAGACTTTAAAGAAGTAGTTGCAGCTCAGAATATCGAGGAAAAAGATGCTGGCCAGGTAACTCTCAAAAATGGTGTTGCCAAGAAGAGAGTAATATCTGTGGAAGATCCGGAAATACGCCACGGCCATGAAGAAGAGTGTGGATTTTAGTTAAGAAGCCGAAACAGGGGGCAATTGAGAACAGCAGAGGAAAAATTGAAGAAATTAAAAAACCGAATAGGGGGAGATAAAAATGAGTGGCAGAAAGTTACCAAATTGTTATAGGTGCAAGTTTGTACAAAAAGAAACGTTGAGTCCTGATTATAGTAACAAGGATATAACTACCGCTGTTTGCGAAAATTATAAAATTATTCCCAAGGGTATCTTTTTCGATGGTGTGCAGTGTAAATATTTTGAAGAAAAGCAGAGAAGAGATATAAACAGTTCTGATCAGACCAGATTATGAACTGGCACTCAGTTTTCTTCAGCAAATCCAAATTTGTTGATAAGGGGAGGAAGGCAG
>DATMYJ010000062.1:0-3644 GCA_035561015.1 Desulfitobacteriaceae bacterium
AGAGTAGGAAAGATTAATATGGGATATTGGGTCTATATGGTCCGCTGCCGGGATTCAACAATATATACCGGAGCCACTGCTGATTTGCCGCGCAGAATTCGGGAACACAATGTCAAGCCAGGTAAAAACAACAAATATACAAGCGCGCGCCAACCGGTAAAACTGCTTCAGGCCTGGGAAGTTGCAACCTGGTCTGAGGCTTTGCGTTTAGAGGCAGCAATTAAAAAATGCAATCGGCTCAAAAAAGAAAAACTTGTAGCAGATAAAGAAGAGATTTATAGGCTGGCTGAACTCCGAAGATTAGATATTACGATAGAACCTCTCTCCGCTTTGCCGGATACCAGTTAAGGAAAAACGAGGACAAAGCAAATTGTTGTCAACTTAGTCATGATAAAGGCCTCCCCCGATAAATTCCCGCAAGATCGAGATAAAGGGTACTTTGCTTGTATTCAGAGGAGTAAAAAAAGATAGTATGCGCAGCAAAAGAGATACAAGGTCACAATGGGGACTGTCTTCAGGAATCGTTTTTAATAAGGGCTCAGCATAAGGGCGGAGGGCGTTGAGCTCATACAGTAGGCTTGAGTTGAACATTACATCAGCTTCTTCCTGATAAGGGAAGATAATAGTGTTTTCTCCCCGGCGGACACTGCTCCATTGGGCAAAAGTTTGATCAGGATTTATTCCTCTCGTTCTGTTATCCCGAACCATCCTCCGAATCAGACGTACTTCCGAGGTTGGTATTCTGTTGTAATCATCAATATTCGATTGAAAAAGAGCACTGATATAAATTTTGAAAAGTTGATTGCGATCCAGGGATGGGAATAAGCGCGGGTTTAGACCGTGAATCCCTTCAATAAGTAAAATTTCATTGTCTTTGAGAAATAAAGGGTTGATTTGCGAGGAACGGCGGCCTGAAGAAAAATCGTAAACCGGGGTTTTAACAGTTCCGCCCTTAACCAATGTTGTCAGATGGTCATCCAAAAGCGGCAGGTCCAGGGCTTCTATGGCATCATAGTCATATTGACCATTAGCATCGCGGGGAGTTTCTTCCCGGGACACGAAATAGTTGTCCAGGGAAAGTGCCACAGGATGCAGATTGTTTACTTTCAATTGGGTTGATAACCGCTGGATAAAGGTTGTTTTACCGGAAGAGGAGGGACCGGCAATAAGAATAATGCGGATGTGCTTTCTTTGTTTCAAAATGCGGTCTGCTATGGCAGAGATCTTTTTCTCATGTAAAGCTTCAGCCATGCAGATCAGTTCAATCGAACGCTTCTCAGCGATTGCGGTATTAACATCACTCACTTCTGCCAGGTGCAGGTTTTCAACCCAGTGCTGGGATTCGCAAAAAGTAGCCGAAAGTTTTTCGGGTGGGACAATCAAAGCACAGGCGCCAGGATTATTATATTCGGTGTAATGTAAAATGAAACCAGGTGGGAAATCAACAAGCTGGCAATATTCCACAGCGCTGGAACTAGCCACTACTTTAAAAAGGGTTTTCAATTTTATTCCATCCAGATGACAGTGGATAAAACCGTCGTCTCCTGTTGTTGAAGATATAGGGATATCGGCCTGGATCCATTCTTTCAGCCTATCTTCTATTCTTTTAACCTCACGGGGAGAAAGCAAGGAATTTGCCAATTCGCAATAGATACCATCTGGAATAGAGTGCATGATTCTCAGTTGTTCGTTGGGGAATAATTCTTGAACAGTTAAAATCAAGCCCAGAACCAGGCTTTGGCGGTTTCGGCTGTTGCGCCGAAAGGAAGTTTCTGCCATAAAGTTACACCTGCCTTAATTAGACTGCAAAAACAGCAAAAAATAATAAAAAGATGTGAATTTGCTGTTCATTATATGCTATCATATTTGAAATGACAAAGGGGAATTTAAGGATAACATTATTTAGGGAGGGACCACATTGTACGACAGTACACGGGGAAATTTACAGAATCAATCGGCATCCCAGGCGATTGCCTGGGGAATGGTGCCGGGCGGCGGGTTATTTGTTCCCAGGACTATTCCTGCTATTCCTTGGCAGCAGGTTCAGGAGCTGGCTTATCCTGAATTAGTTGTAAAAATATTAACTTCTTATCTGGCCGAATTTTCGCCGGAAATCATTGAGAATATGGGAGCGATTTATTCGCCCGCAGTTTTCGGCGGCACAAACCCTGCACCTTTAGTAAATGTGGGAAAATGCGGTGTTCTGGAATTATGGCATGGACCGACAGCTGCTTTTAAAGATATGGCCCTGCAGGTTTTGCCCTATTTACTTGGGGCTAGTCTGAAAAACCTGGCTGAAAATTCTGAGGTTATCATCTTGGTGGCCACCTCGGGAGATACGGGAAAAGCAGCCCTGGAAGGTTTTAAAAATGTCAAAGGAATGAATATCGTTGTTTTTTATCCGGACGGAGGAGTTAGTGCTGTCCAGGAGCGTCAAATGACCACTACAGAGGGTAATAATGTGCATGTAGTGGCGGTAAAGGGAAACTTCGATGATTGTCAGACAGCTGTCAAAGAAGTGTTCGCCTCCGAGGATCTCAGAGAAAAACTGGCAGAAAGACAAATGATTTTTTCTTCCGCCAATTCTATTAACTGGGGCAGGTTATTGCCGCAAATAGTCTATTATTACTGGGCCTACCTGCAAGCAGTCAGACAGGAGAAAATCAGACCTGGGGCTGAGCTCAATGTTGTTGTACCCACCGGAAATTTCGGCAATATCCTGGCAGCATATTATGCCCGGAAAATGGGCCTTCCCATCAGGCAATTGATCTGTGCTTCCAATAAGAACAATGTTCTGACTGATTTTTTCAAGACCGGGATATATACAAGCAGACGCCCCTTTTATCTGACAACGTCTCCGTCTATGGATATTCTGATCTCCAGCAACTTTGAACGCTTTCTTTACGAAACAAGCGGCCGCGACAGTGATAAAATCAGGCAGTGGTTCCGGGAACTGAGTGAATCCGGCAGTTTCCAGGTCGATGAAAAAACCCTGCAGCGCAGCCAAACTGAAATTTATGCCGGTTGGGCGGATGAAGAAGAAGTTTTGGCAACCATCCGCAAAGGTTATGAACAATTCGGCTATATTTTTGATCCCCATACGGCAGTCGCTGTGAAAGTTTACGAGGATTATATCATGGCAAGCGGAGATGACACCTATAGTGTTATCATATCGACAGCCAGCCCGTTCAAATTTGCTGCTGATGTGCTTATAGCTGTTTCCGAACAAACAAAAATTACTGATGAATGGGAGGCTTTGGAAAGGCTGAGTGTCCTTACCGGCTGGGAAATACCAAGAGGACTGAGAAATCTGCAGAATAAACCGGAGAAAACGGTTTTAAGATGTCAGCCTGAGGGTATTAAAAATATAATCAAGCAGATTTACAATTTATCAGAAATTTGAACTGCTCCGCTTGAAATAATGGAAATAATCAGGTAAAATTGAGCAGGAAGGTTGGGGAACCTTCTTGGGAGATAGGTGGACGAGGTGGCAGAAACAGGCAGTGGAACGTACGCTGCCTGTTTCACTGTTAAGATCAAGGCTGCTGGCTCTCTGTCTGGCGGGGATAGGGCTGAACCGTTTAACCGCATATACGACAGCTCAACGGCTATAATGAGCATTTGAACAGAAATTCATTATATTC
>DATMYJ010000063.1:0-3448 GCA_035561015.1 Desulfitobacteriaceae bacterium
GTTAAATTTAATGAATATTAAAGAAGCGATTGCGTTTGTTACCGGCGGTGCTTCCGGTCTAGGGGAAGCTACGGTACGAAGTATTGCAGCCCAGGGAGGTAAGGCAGCTATAATTGATTTGGATGCCGACAGAGGCCAAAAATTAGTTGCGGAGCTAAATGGCCAGGCGATTTTTGTCAAGACCGATATTACTGACGAGGCAAGTGTGAGCGAAGCTCTGAGCCAGACAATTAAAGCATTTGGCAAAGTAAATGCAGTAGTCAATTGTGCCGGGATTGCCCCTCCCGGCAAAGTTTTGGGCAAAAACGGTGTTTTGCCTTTGGCAACGTTTGAAACAGTTGTTAAGGTAAATTTGATCGGGACCTTTAATGTAGTCAGGTTAGCTGCTGAAAAAATGGCTGGAAATACTCCTAATGATTTGGGGGAAAGGGGAGTTATCATCAACACAGCCTCAGTGGCTGCTTATGAGGGTCAGATTGGCCAGGCCGCCTATGGTTCCTCCAAGGGCGGAGTCTTGGGTTTGACCTTGCCTTTGGCTCGGGAAATGGCTGCCCACGGTATAAGGGTGATGACTATTGCCCCAGGGCTTTTCGAAACGCCGATGTTTGATTCCTTGCCTGAAAAGGCCAAGGAAACTTTGGGCGCTCTGGTGCCTTTCCCGTCCAGGCTCGGCCGGCCGTCAGAATTTGCCCAGCTGGCGCAGCAGATTATCGAAAATCCGATGTTAAACGGTTCCACCATTCGTCTGGATGGGGCTATTCGTATGCAGCCGAAATAAAGAACAGATTTGAGGCCACCGAATGGTGGCCCAATCTTACCTGGGTGCGGATTATTCAGCAAATTATGGTCACTTTTATTTAAGAAAGGATGTTTGCTGTGCTGGAAACAATTGCGCAGTTATCAAAATCGTATAGCCGTTGGCCTGACCAGTCTGATGCTGTTAAACAGTGGCAGGATAAAGGGAAAAAGGTATTTGGCTATATGTGTAATCATATACCTGAGGAACTGTTATTTGCCGGAGGGATCTTGCCGGTCAAGTTTTTGGGAGACAGTATCCCAATAGTTGATGCTAACCAGTATCACGCCTTGTTCATGTGCTACTTTGCCCGAACTATAGTAGAAATGGGACTGCAAAAAGGGTTTAGCAAACTTGACGGCCTGATCGGGGTGTATTCGTGTGAGGGCGGGTGTAATATATTTCAGATCGCTGCTGAAATTGTAAAACCTCCCTATTATCAATTTATCTCAATTCCCCATGATAACAAAAGAGAAAAACAGGAAATGGCTTTGGAGTACTTTACCAAGGAATTAAATGTTGTAAAAACTTCCCTGGAAGAATATCTGGGAGAAGAAATAACTGCTGCCAAAATGGTGCAGGCCATAAATGTTTATAATGAGAACCGCCAGTTGCTGCGCCAGTTATATGATGCCAGAGGCAACAAGGAACGGCCGGGTTTTACCGGAGTTGAGGTTGCGGAAATCATGAATTGGGTTGTGGAAGTTCCCAAGGACGAGGCCAACGAAAAGCTCAGGAGTTTGTTGGATGAAACTGCCGCCAGAAAGCTTCCTGCCGTCAGCGGTCCGCGCATTCATATCTCCGGAACTCTCTTCCTGGATAATGAGATATTCCAGTTGATCGAGGATTTGGGCGGGATGGTCGTCTCTGATGATCTCTGCATGGGCAGCCGCTATTTTTGGGATGATATCAAGCTGCCGGAAGAAAAGACTGCCGATAAGCTGATTGAAGCTATAGCCAGATATAAGCTCGATAAAGTGCCCTGTTCCTGCATGTGTTCATCATATGTAGCCGAAGACCGGCTGGAACACATTAAAAAACTTATAGATAAATATCAGGTAAATGGCGTAATTTTTGCCGTGCATAAATGGTGTGATTCCCACCAAATGGATCGGCCCTTCATGATCAGACAACTCCAGGAGGCCGGACTGCCTGTGCTTTCCATTGAAGTGGAGAGAAATATAGGGGATGCCCAGGGCAGAAACAGAATCGAAAGTTTTCTTGAGATGATTGGGGGGGATTCACGTGTCACAGGTTAAGACAGACAAATCTACGAAGTCGATTGAAACCACCAAACAGGTTTTTCCTATGGTTAAGGCCTATTATGCGGAGGCCAATAAGGTTGCCCAGGATCACAGCAAGAAAATCTGTTATGTCACAGGAGCGGGGCTGGTAGATATTGCCTGGGTGTACGAAGATGTGCTGCCGATCTTTCCGGAAAACTTCAATGCGGCCTGTGCTGCCAAACAAATAACTCCTACTTTACTGGATATTGCTGAAGGTGCCGGTTATGCCCGGGATCTTTGCGGCTATTTCCGTAATTATACCGGTTATTTTCTAGGCGGAAAGGATCTGGACCTTTCCTTCCCGGGCGGAGGGCTGCCCATGCCTGATTTTCTCATGGGAGACAGCAGTACCTGTAACTTCCATCTGAAATGGTGGCGGGAAACCGAACGTCTCATGGGGTATAAAGTGCCCTGCTATCTGTTGGAGGTACCCTATATTCCGCCTCGTATGGATTATGATGTTCTTGAATCCCATTACCTTGATTATACTGTTAAACAAATAAAGGGCTTATTAGAGTTTATCGGGAAAATTACCGGCAAAAAACTGGATGAGGACAGATTAAGAGAGGTTGTCAGACTATCCGGCGAGGCTTCGGCCTTATTCGAAGAGACACAGCAATTAAGAAAAGCTGTCCCTTCTCCTATGGGCTCGGAAGATGGTCTGTCTGTTCTCATGCCTTTAGTCCAATGGTCCGGAACCCAGCAGGCTGTAGATTTCTACCGAAACCTGCGGGATGAGGTTAAAGCCCGGGTGGATAACGGCATAGGAGTGCTTCCGGGCGAAGAAAAACTGCGGATTTTATTTGACAATATTCCGCCTTGGTTTTCCCTGGGTATATTTAATTATCTGCAGAAGTTCGATGCTGTAAGTGTCATAGAAACCTACACCCATTATTTCCATTACAGCCGCGGCAGACTCGATCCTGATAAGCCATATGAAAGTTTAGCCCGCAAATATCTGTATGGCTGTTGGTTCATGACTTCTGTGCGGGAAAAAGTTGAAAATCTATTTGCTCGTTATGCTCAGGATTACAAGGTTGACGGTATAATCAGTTATGCTTTGTACGGCTGTAAAATTGCCACAGGTTTCCTGCCGTATCAGGCCAAATACATGCAGGAAAAGCTGGGGATCCCTTCCCTTATTCTGGAGGGCGATATGGTAGATCCGCGGGACTATGCTGACGGCCCTGTCAAAAACCGTGTTGATGCCTTTATGGAAATGCTGCTGGAGAAAAAATATCAAGGAATGATTAAAAATACTCTACTTTGATTTGATTCTATAACTGAAAAAGCTAAAATAGAAAAACCGAAGACTTTTGCCTGAGTATTTCAGCCAAATATTAATTCTCATCTTGAAAACTATGAT
>DATMYJ010000064.1:0-6691 GCA_035561015.1 Desulfitobacteriaceae bacterium
GTTTAATTAATGTCAAACTATGTCAATAATATTTTAAGCATAGTTAAGACTGGTCATAGATCAGGAAGGGTTATTCGTCCTGATGTGCAGTTCTTTAAGCTGTTTGTCTGTAACCGCCGACGGAGCGTGGGAGAGCAGACAGGAAGCACTTTGAGTTTTGGGGAAAGCTATGACATCCCGGATATTTTCCCTGTTTGTCAACAACATAATCAATCTGTCCAGCCCAAAGGCCAAGCCGCCGTGGGGCGGTGTCCCATATTCAAAAGCATCCAACAAATAACCGAATTTATCAACCGCCTCTTCTTTAGTGAGACCGATCAAGCTGAACATCTGTTCCTGAACTTCACGACGATGAATTCTGACACTGCCGCCGCCAAGTTCCATCCCATTTAAGACCATATCATAGGCTTTGGCCCGCACCTGGAGCGGATTTGTCATCAGCAGGGGCAAATCTTCATCCATAGGTGCTGTGAACATGTGGTGCATCGCTACATAGCGCTTTTCTGTCTCATCATATTCCAAAAGAGGGAATTCGGTAACCCAAAGCAGATTGAACTGTCCCTCCGGAATGAGTCCCAGACGCTGCGCCAATTCCAGACGAAGATGGCCCAGCGCATCAGCCACGACCTGAGGCTTATCAGCAACAAAGAAGAGTATATCCCCGCTTTGCCCGCCCATGTGCTTAATAAGCAGATCCATTTGTTCTTCACTGAAGAACTTGGCAATAGGAGACTTGATCCCTTCAGCCCCCAGAACAATATAAGCCAACCCCTTGGCCCCATATGTATTTACATATTTTACTAAATCATCTAGTTCCCGGCGGGGCATGCCGGCACAGCCTGGAGCGCAAATTCCTTTAACTCTGCCCCCGCTGGCCAAGGTTTCTGTGAAAACCTTAAAAGAAGAGCCCTCAACCAAATCTGCGACATCAACCAGTTCCATCCCAAAGCGGGTATCAGGTTTATCCGAACCAAAACGTTCCACAGCTTCCCTGTAGGTTAAGCAGAGAAGAGGCCGGGCTATAGTTTGACCTGTGGTCTCCTCAAAGATTTTAGCAATCATTTCTTCCATAATTGGCAGAATATCAGCGATTTCCACAAAGGACATTTCAATATCCAGCTGCGTAAACTCCGGCTGCCGATCAGCCCGTAAGTCTTCATCCCGGAAACAACGGGCAATCTGAAAATACTTTTCCATACCTGAGACCATCAGAATTTGCTTGAAGATTTGCGGAGACTGGGGCAAGGCATAGAATTCTCCGGGATGTATCCGGCTTGGTACCAGAAAATCTCGGGCCCCTTCCGGGGACGACTTTTGCAGCATGGGGGTTTCGATTTCCCAAAATCCCTTGCTGTCAAGATAATTACGCATAATCTGGGTTACCCGATGCCTTGTCTGAAATATATTCTGCATCTCTGGCCGGCGTAAATCCAGATAACGATATTTAAGCCTGACAGTTTCATCAACATCGACATTATCCAAAATATAGAAAGGAGGGGTCAGCGCGCCATTAAGAATTTCCAGGGTTTCTGCGGCAACTTCAATTTCCCCAGTCGCTAAATTCTTATTAACTGTTCCTTCAGGTCTGGTTTTTACACTGCCGTAAATAGATACAACATACTCCGAACGTAAACGTTCAGCTAAAGCAAAGCCATTTTCCGGCATTTCCGGATCAAATACAACCTGAACCAGACCGGAACGATCACGTAAATCCACAAAAATCAAACCGCCATGATCCCGGCGGCGCTGAACCCAGCCCAGGAGACGAACCTTGTTTCCTGCTTGTTGAATCCCGATTTTTCCAGCCTCAATTCTCTCAGTAAATACAGTCATTGTGTAGCACCCTCTCTATATTTCTGGCTCAGACTAATTTGAGCCTGTGATAATTGAATCTCATATTGTTGACCCAGTTTTAAATTCCGCACAATCAGAACTTCTCTCTCCAATTCTTGCTCACCCAGAATCAGGGCATAGTTGACACCCAGCCGGTCGGCGGTCTTGAGCTGAACTTTCAGGCTTCTTTCCGTCAAATCAATGCTCACAGGAATTCTTTCCTGCCGTAATTTACTGACAAGCCTAAAGCCCTCTTTCTGGGCCTCTGCTCCCAGGGCAATCACCATGGCAAATCCGGACTTCCCGGACTCCGGCAGTTTTTGCTGGGCCTCGAGTGCCGCCAATACCCGTTCCATACCCATGGCAAAGCCTATTCCCGCTGTTGGGGGCCCGCCGATCTCCTGTACTAATCTATCATAACGTCCCCCGCCACAAATAGCACTTTGAGCCCCGATTTCTTCGACTACTACTTCAAAAGCAGTTTTGCAGTAATAGTCCAGGCCTCTGACTAGTCGCGGATTTATTTTGAAAACAACTCCTGCCGCTTGCAACAGATCCTGCAAACGCTGAAAGTGCTGATTGCAATCTGCACACAGCAAGTCCAGGGTAGTAGGAGCACCTTCCGTCAACTCCCGGCAGAGCGGGTTCTTACAATCTAAAACCCGCAAGGGATTGCGTTCAAACCTGTCCTGGCAATCCCGGCATAATCGTTCATAACGCTCTTTTAAAAACTTTTGCAGTTCCTGGGCATGCTGCTGCCGGCAATTGGGACAGCCCACTGAATTAAGATGAACTTCCAGCCCGCTCAGACCCAAACGGCGGTAAAAATCCCAAACCAAACTGATAACATCAGCATCTACAACAGGCTTATCCCCGCCCAGAACTTCAACCCCAAATTGATGGAATTGCCGAAAACGACCGGTTTGCGGGCGTTCATAACGGAACATAGGCCCCAGATAATACAATTTCAAAGGCAGGGCTCCTGTATACAGTTTATTTTCCACATAAGCACGGCAAACTGAGGCTGTTCCTTCGGGACGCAAGGTCAGGGAACGGTTTCCTTTGTCCAGAAAAGTGTACATCTCCTTGTTGACAATATCAGTAGTATCGCCAACTCCTCTTTGAAAAAGTTCAGTTACCTCAAAAATAGGAGTCCGAATTTCCTCATATCCATATTCCTGACAAACCGAACGAATTGTTTCCTCAAGAAATTGCCATTTATTTATTATTCCCGGCAATATATCCTGAGTTCCTTTCGCTCGCTGAATCACCATTTTTTACCTCCTTAAAAGAAAAAGGGATTGACAGCCTTTTCCCGTCCGATCGTAGTTGCTTCCATATGTCCGGGAAAAACCCTGGTTACAGCAGGTAAAACAAATAATTTTTCTTCCACGGAACGTATAAGCTGTTCATAAGACCCGCCGCGCAAGTCAGTCCGGCCAATAGAACCTGCGAACAAGGTATCGCCGCTGAATACACCTTCTCTGGTCAAAAAGCTGACTCCCCCCAAAGAATGACCCGGAGTAGCTATGACTTTTATGGTCTCCTTACCTACGGTAATGACATCGCCATCATTTAATAAAATATCTGCCGGTCTAAAAACAAAGGGAAAGCCGATATAAATCGACTGATTATACTTGGGATTGGTAAGCATTTCCGCATCGGCAGTATGGATAGCGACTTTGGCCCCCAATAAATCCCTTAGTTCATCTACAGCCATAATGTGATCTATATGCCCATGAGTAAGCAGTATATATTCAACTTTAACTCCCTTGTCCAGAACCCATTGATAGATCATGGCGCCATCTCCGCCTGGATCAATAATGGCCGCCTTTTTGGTTTCATCACATATGAACAAAAAACAATTAGCCTCGAGCTCTCCTACAGCACGTCCTTCGATCATCTTCCTACCTCCTAAGATTATTGTCATTTCTGTAAACGCTGTTGCTGAACGAGTATTTTTAGCCCAATTTACGTTAACTGACGCTGACTAAGAGGCGTTGAGCACACGCTAACTGACTAGTCCATGGATGGACTGATGCAGCTTTGCCATGGATGGCATAAAAGCTGCGTACATTAATGTCGTGCCCAGAGTTTTGGCTTGTAGCCTTATAGTCAAGTAAGCTGTAAATGAAGCAAGTGTGAACGGGCAATAGTGATTTACCGCTACCCTCTTTTACTGTCCAACAAAAGAGTAACAGGGCCATCATTAACCAGCTCAACTTCCATATCAGCTCCAAAGATGCCTGTGGCAACTTTTACGCCACTTTGTCTGAATTTTTCTGTCAGCCTATTATACATATCTTCTGCCGGCAGCGGCATAGCTGCTTCACTAAAGCTGGGACGAGTTCCTTTTCGGCAGTCGCCAAAGAGGGTAAACTGAGATACCAGCAAAATTTCCCCGCCGATATCTTTAACGGAATAATTCATCTTGCCGTCACTATTTTCAAATATTCGCAAATCCGTAACCTTTTTAGCCATCCATTCCAGATCAGCAGCAGTATCATCTTTGCCAATTCCCAGAAAAACCAGCAGACCGGAGGATATACTGCCAACTTTTCCTCCCCCGACCCTGACGCTGGCCTGTTTAACCCGCTGTACTACTGTGCGCATTTATTTACCTCCGGAATTAACTCTTTCTACGTATGTCACATCTTTTACCCGGCGGATTTTTTGCATAATATAGTTGAGATGGTTCAAATCCCGTATCTCAATGCTTAGCAGGACACTGGCCTGATTATCTTTGCCAACCCGGCGGGCATTGATGGCTAAAATCTGAGTACGTGTATCAGCGATAACATTCATGATATCAGTTGCCAGGCGTGCCCGGTCTTCTCCGAACACTTGGACATCAACCGGATAAATTGCTTCTGTTCGTTCGTCCCACATAACCTCAACAATCCGATTCTGTTCCTCCTGGGAATTTTTGCTGACATTTTCACAGTCAGCGCGGTGAATAGATACTCCATGCCCGCGGGTAATATAACCCATAATTTCATCACCTGGCAATGGATTACAGCAGCGCGAAAAACGCACCAGAACATTATCCACACCTTTTACCCGTACTCCATGCGAAGATTTACCATAATCGCTGCCTTTGCTATCACCTTGCTGCAGGGCAGCCAGTTGTTGTTTTTCCCTGGCTTCTTTAGCAATTTCCTCCCGCAAACGGGCCAGAACTTTGTTAGCCGTTAAGGCTCCATCCCCGATAATCGAGTAAAGATCTTCTATAGCGGAAAGATTGTGCGCCTTAGCCAGTTCCAGAACATTTTCATTTTTGAGAACAATGGCCGGATCCAGCCCCAGTTTGCGAACTTCCCGTTCCAGACTTTCCCGTCCTCTGATAATATTTTCTTCTCTTTGCTCCTTTTTAAACCAGCCACGGATACGATTTTTAGCCAGCGAGGTTTTTACAAAAGACAACCAGTCCCGACTTGGTCCGTTTCCCTGTTTGGCAGTTAATATTTCCAGGATATCCCCATTATTAAGTTTAGTATCCAGAGGAACAATGCGATTGTTTATCTTGGCACCTATACAACGATGACCGACATCGGTATGCACACGATAAGCAAAATCAACAGGACAAGAGCCTTTGGGAAGTTCCACAACATCGCCTCGCGGAGTAAAAACAAAAACAGTATCAGCAAACAAATCAATTTTCAGAGACTCCATATATTCACCGGCATCACGAGACTCGTGCTGCCATTCTGAAAGTTGCCGCAGCCAGGCAAGTTTTTTTTCAAAATTGCTGTCGCCCTGTTTATAACCTTCCTTATATTTCCAATGAGCAGCGATACCATATTCTGAAGTACGGTGCATTTCCCAGGTACGAATTTGAATTTCAAAAGGTTCTCCTTGTGCTCCGATCAAAGTGGTATGCAGGGACTGATACATATTTGGTTTGGGCATGGCGATGTAATCCTTAAAACGACCGGGTATCGGTTTCCAAAGGGTGTGTACAATACCTAAGGCTCCATAACAGTCATTAACTGAATTTACAATTACCCTCACGGCCGTTAAATCGTAAATCTCACTTAATTCCTTGTTTTGTTTTATCATTTTCTGGTAAATACTGTAAAAATGTTTGGGCCGACCGGCGATATCAGCCTTGATTCCAATTTCGTCCAGACGTTGCTTTAATTCCGTGATAACCCTGTTGATCTGAGCCTCCCGTTCCCGACGTTTAAGAGCTATACCTTCAACTAAATCATAGTACTCTTCAGGCTTAAGATAACGAAACGCCAGATCTTCCAGTTCCCATTTGATCCGGAAAATTCCCAAACGATTGGCCAAGGGAGCAAAAATTTCTAATGTTTCCTGAGAAATTTCCTTCTGTTTCTCCAGAGAATGATATTTTAGGGTTCTCATATTATGCAATCTGTCAGCCAATTTTATCAGAATAACCCTGATATCCTTAGCCATGGCTAAAAACATTTTACGCAAGTTTTCAACCTGAAGTTCCATTTTGCTTTTATATTCAATCCGCCCGAGTTTAGTTACCCCATCAACCAAAAGGGCTACCTCAAGACCAAATTTCTTTTCAATGTCAGCGTATTCATACTTTGTATCTTCAAGGACATCATGAAGCAGAGCTGCTATAATCGTCGGCTGATCCATCTCCAATTCAGCCAGGATTAAAGCTACTTCCAGAGGATGCTGGATATATTCTTCCCCAGAGTTACGCTGTTGACCCTGGTGAGCAGCGGCAGCAAACTCATATGCTTGATCTATCTGCAGCAACTGATCGGGGGGAAGTACTTTTTTAAGTTTTTCGTTTAATTCCTCTGGGATCATTGTAGTACACCTCTCCTGGTTGAAAAACCTGTCAGTTATTAATTATCGATAAATTCTCCGACTC
>DATMYJ010000065.1:0-5327 GCA_035561015.1 Desulfitobacteriaceae bacterium
TATTGGAAGAGTTTCTGGGTGGAGGCCGATAATTATGAAAAAGAAATATGTTGGTGAAGGCAAAGTTGTCTTAATTGCCGGCGGAGGTAAAATTTATACCGATATTGCCGCCCGCTTTATCAGATCGGAGAGATCACTCGAAGAGATAATTGCAACGCCTTATTCCCGTGAATTGGTCCGCAAAATAATTACCAGCGGACATAAGGCAGCTGTTGAATTTGACTTTTTTGTTTTTGGAATAGAGGGTTATTCCAGGGTTACCGAGGTGCAGCTTGTCAGAAAAAGGATAGCCTCTTATATGATCAAGACCGGCAGGGCGGATAAGGCCGGAAAAAGATCGTTTGAAATGGTAATTCCAAGAAGTATTGAAGCAACGAAATATAAGTATCCCTTGCCTGTGGACTTGGTTGTGCTGGAAGATGGTACTCCGCTGGCTGAATATCTGCCACCGGAAAAAACCGCTCTTTATTACACGATCGATGCTGACTGCGTCATGAGCATGATCGAGGGCTGGTATCAAAAAGGAATCGAGGATGGGCTGCCGGAAGAAGAACTGCGCTATTTGAAACCCCAGGCCACAGAGTTCAAAGCCCTCATCGGGATGAATGCGCATGCCTTGACAGATTGGTTTGCTATTCGTTGTTGTCGCAATGCCCAGACGGAGATCCGGGATCTGGCTAATAAAATGCTGGCCATATGTAAGAAAGCTGCTCCCGATTTGTTTGAAGATGCCGGGCCTAGTTGTCGGGTGCTGGGCTATTGCCCGGAAAATGAGTTGCAGAACGAGAACTGCCGGGGGAAGATCATCCCCAAAAAGCAGGCTCTGGAAATCCTTGGTAAAGCAGGCAGACCATAAGACAAGCTCCGCTGTGCAAGTAATCAGCGGAAAAATATCCTGGAAGGGGAAAAGCTT
The DNA here is from genome assembly GCA_035561015.1 of Desulfitobacteriaceae bacterium. Classification (GTDB taxonomy): domain Bacteria; phylum Bacillota; class Desulfitobacteriia; order Desulfitobacteriales; family Desulfitobacteriaceae; genus UBA2264. Next base: position 914 of record DATMYJ010000065.1, read on the forward strand.
TGAGCGAGGAAATTATCTACGGACGGAATTCTCTGCAGGAACTGTTAAAGAGCGGCAAACCAGTCAATAAAGTGCTTTTTCAGACAGAAACTCAAAACAGGCGCAATCAAGATCTGATAGCCCTGCTGAAAGAACGGGGGATACCATTTCAATTTGTTGATCGTGTTACTCTGGACAGGTTAAGTAAGCAAGGTGTACACCAAGGGGTTTTAGCTTATATAGCAGCTCAGGAGTATTCCAGCCTGGGAGATATTCTGACTACAGCAGGGGCAAAGGGAGAGGACCCCTTGATTTTAGTTTTAGACGAAATCTCAGATCCTCATAATTTGGGAGCCATGTTAAGAACTGTCAATGCTGTCGGAGCTCATGGAGTAGTGATCCCCAAACGTCGCAGTGTGGCCTTGACTGGTACAGTGGCTAAAGTTTCTGCCGGGGCTGTCGCCTATGTCAAGGTGGCGCGGGTAAGTAACCTGGTTCAAGCCTTAAAGCAGCTGCGAAAAGAAGGGTGTTGGATTTCAGGGGCGGATGCCGGGGGGACAGACGCCTTCCAGGCTGATTTAAAAGGGCCGCGCGTTCTGGTTGTTGGTGCTGAGGGCCAGGGATTAAGCCGTTTAGTCCGGGAAACTTGTGATGAGATTATTAGTTTGCCCATGTATGGCGAAATCACATCCTTAAATGCTGCTGTGGCGGGATCTGTTTTGCTCTATGAGATTATCCGCCAAAGAAAAGAAGCAGAGAAGGGTCGATGATCAAAAGTATACCTTGACGCTTTTCTTTGCTGTCGAGTATACTAAGGTATAGTTATAGAAAGAGAAAATAGAATGCGATTTTGATCACCGTGAGACAGGGGGGATCAGTTTGAGCTTTAGCGCCCAACCTGAGGTGCCGGCGGGCTATGACGTAGTTGAGGTTATTATCGACGAAGAGGTTGTAGAACTGGCTAAAGAGGGCGATGCTACATCGCTGGAACATTTGATCAACAAGTACAAGAATTTTGTCAGAGCTAAAGCCCGCTCTTATTTTTTGATTGGAGCTGATCGTGAGGACATAATCCAGGAAGGAATGATCGGCTTATACAAAGCTATTCGTGACTTCAGGGGGGACAAGCTTTCCTCCTTTCGGGCTTTTGCCGAATTATGCATCACCAGGCAGATTATTACGGCTATCAAAACAGCGACTCGCCAAAAACACATTCCGCTTAATTCTTATGTTTCTTTGAATAAGCCGATCTATGATGAGGACTCAGACCGTACTCTCCTGGATATCATATCCGGCACTAAAATAACCGATCCTGAGGAATTGATTATCAGCCGCGAAGAATTCGATGATATTGAGGAAAAGATGGGAGAAATTCTAAGCTCTTTGGAATGGAGAGTCCTGATGGCTTATCTGGAAGGTAAGTCCTATCAGGAAATTGCGGTTGATTTGCGGCGTCATGTGAAATCGATTGATAATGCCTTGCAAAGAGTGAAGAGGAAACTGGAGAGGTATCTGGAACGTCGGGACAGCTAATAATACCTTAGTTTAGGCTCTTGTAATTATAATTCCGTTATGCTATACTAATTAAGCATCTGGGCCGATGTAGCTCAATTGGCAGAGCAGCTGATTTGTAATCAGCAGGTTGCGGGTTCGAGTCCCATCGTCGGCTCCATGAATTTAATGGGTAGGTGGCCGAGTGGTTAAAGGCGGCAGACTGTAAATCTGTTCCGAAAGGTACGGTGGTTCGAATCCATCCCTGCCCACCATTTCAGAAGTCAGAGTAAACCTGATTGCAAAGGAATTGATGATTTTCTGAACTTTAACCATAACAGCAGGCAACTGATTCCTGACTTTAATATCGCGGGGTGGAGCAGTGGTAGCTCGTCGGGCTCATAACCCGAAGGTCGTTGGTTCAAATCCAACCCCCGCAACCAAAGAAAAACAAGGCAGTTTAACTGCTTTTTTTAATTTCTGACTGGGAAATATCCCGAAAGGGAACGTCCTTGACATGAAATACTTATTGTGATAAATTGTTATGAGCGCTGGAACGATTTCGGTGATATGCTCAAGGTCAGGGAGGTGTTTAGTAATGCGTGTTGGCATCATCTTAGCGTGTACGGAGTGTAAACACCGTAACTACGCTTCAATAAAAAATAAGAAAAATAATCCCGATCGTTTAGAAATCAAAAAATACTGTAAATTCTGCAAATCCAGTACCCCACACAAAGAAACAAAGTAATTCTTTATTTTTTTGCATTTCTAGTGTTTACTAAGAAACATTGTCAGATTTTCGAAGGCGCTGATGTCGTGTGAGGATGTGAGGTAATGGGTGCTGTTAAAAAACCGGCTAATGCCCAGAATCAGGTGAAGAAGACATCGGAGTATTTCCGTGGGGTTTGGAGCGAACTCAAAAAGGTTCAATGGCCAAATCGTCAGCAACTGACTGTCTACACCGGGGTTGTATTCGTTGCGGTGGCGATTGTATCTTTTCTGATGTGGGTAGTCGACAGTGGGCTGAGTTATATCCTGACTAAAATCTTGCCCGGTTAAATATTCCGCGGGAGGTTGGAATCCCGTTAAAGGGGGGTTCCTGGTTTAAAATGGAGATGAAAAACTGGTATGTCATTCACACATACTCAGGTTATGAGAATAAGGTGAAGACAAATCTGGAAAAACGGGTTGAATCTATGAACATGGAGGATAAGATCTTCCGTGTTTTGGTTCCTATGGAAGATGAGATAGAGTACAAGAACGGGAAGAAAAAGATCGCCAAACGCAAAGTTTTTCCCGGATACGTACTGGTTGAAATGGATATGACGGATGATTCCTGGTATGTAGTACGCAATACACCTGGTGTTACCGGTTTCGTAGGAACTGGTGCCAAGCCTATACCTTTGCAGGAGAGTGAGGTTGCGGCCATCCTGCGGCAGATGGGATTGGAAGAAAAACACACCGTTATTGATATTAATGTTGATCAGAGCGTCAAGGTTGTGGCAGGACCTTTTAAAGACTTTATCGGAGTTGTCCAACAGATAATGGAAGACAAGGGTAAGCTGCGGGTTATTGTATCAATGTTTGGCAGGGAAACCCCGGTTGAATTAGAATTTGCACAAGTCGAAAAACTCGACTAGCAGATAAGAGAGATTATCCTTACAAGGAGGTGTGAAAAATGGCAAAGAAAGTTGTTGGAATGGTCAAATTAGCAATCAATGCTGGCAAAGCAACACCGGCACCTCCGGTTGGTCCGGCTTTGGGACAGCATGGCGTTAATATTATGGCTTTCTGCAAGGAATATAATGAGCGGACAAAGGATCAGGCAGGGTTGGTTATTCCGGTTGAGATTACAGTTTTTGAAGACCGTTCCTTTACCTTTATAACCAAGACGCCACCGGCTGCTATCTTGCTCAAAAAGGCGCTGAATATTGCTTCGGGATCGCCCGAACCGAACCGCAAGAAGGTTGGCAAGGTAGATAAGGCAAAAGTTCGGGAAATAGCTGAACTTAAAATGAAAGATCTGAATGCGGCCAGTGTAGAGGCAGCCATGCGTATGGTAGAAGGTACCGCCCGCAGCATGGGCATTGAAATCGGAGAGTAAGGCAAGGTAATCAATAAGCAACTCAGGAAAGAAATGTGGGAGGGCTTGGCCCGTGTAACCACTAGGAGGTTAAGAAATGGCCAAATTAAGTAAAAATTATCAGGAGGCTGTCAAAGCCTATGAACGCAATAATTTGTACGAATCTGCTGAAGCTTTGGCAATTGTCAAGAAAATAGCCAAGGCTAAGTTCGATGAAACAATTGAAGCGGCCTTTAAACTGGGAATTGACACCCGTCATGCTGATCAGCAGATACGGGGCGCTGTTGTCCTGCCCAATGGGACTGGGAAAACCAGATCAGTACTGGTTTTTGCCAAAGGGGATAAGGCTAAGGAGGCAGAACTGGGAGGTGCCGATTTTGTCGGCGCAGAAGACATGATCGCCAAAATTGAACAAGGATGGTTTGATTTTGACGTAGTTGTTGCTACTCCGGATATGATGGGATTAGTTGGGAAATTAGGACGTGTTTTGGGACCTAAGGGACTTATGCCTAATCCGAAAACCGGTACAGTCACTTTTGAAGTAACCCGCGCCATCAAAGACATCAAAGCCGGTAAGATCGAGTACCGGGCAGATAAGGCTGGTATTATTCATGCCCCGATTGGTAAGGTTTCCTTTGATGACGAGAAATTGCTCGAGAATTATAAAACTCTGGCTGAAATAATAATGAAGGCTAAGCCCGCTGCTGCCAAAGGTCAATTTATGCGCAGTGTCACTGTTTCCTCTACGATGGGACCAGGCGTGCGTATCAACCCTTTGAAAGCCTTATAAGAATTAGAACCTAACACTATTTTTCAGTAATAAACTAGCAAATCGAATAATTCCGCTGGAGACAGCAGGGG
>DATMYJ010000066.1:0-2169 GCA_035561015.1 Desulfitobacteriaceae bacterium
AGTTAGAATAGAAACGCTGGTTTAATTAAGAATCAAGATTAAAAGTTGGTAAATTAGTTGCAAAGGAGAATAAAAATGAAAGCAAATAAAAAGCTGAAAACAGGATTGATAAGTTTGTTGTTAGCCGTCGTAATGGTTTTAGGATTAGTCGGTTGTGGCACTACTGGTGGAGGGAAAGATACAGGATTTAAGGAAACAAGTTCGATAAGTGTCGTTTCCAGAGAAGCAGGTTCTGGGACCAGAGGTGCCTTTATTGAACTTACCGGAGTGCAAGTCAAAAATGCTGACGGAACTAAAAAAGATATGACTACGGCAAATGCGATTATCGCCAACAAAACTGATGTGGTTTTGACCAATGTGGCAGGAGACACATACGCAATCGGTTACATCTCTTTGGGTTCCCTCAATGACACTGTAAAAGCGTTATCTGTTGACGGAGTGGTACCTAGTACAAAGTCAGTAAAAGATAAATCTTATCCTTTGCAAAGACCCTTTAATATTGCTACTAAAGGAACACCATCCAACCTGGCACAGGATTTTATTGATTTCATTATGAGTAAGGAAGGGCAGGCAGTAGTAGCAGCGGGCTATGTATCTGTCAACGATGGCACTTCCAGCTATCAAGGCCAAAAGCCTGCCGGTAAGCTGACGGTTGCAGGTTCATCTTCAGTTTCACCATTAATGGAGAAATTGATTGAAGCTTATCAAAAGGTGAATACGGCAGCAGATATCGAACTTCAGACCAGTGATTCTACGGCCGGAATGACGGGAGCAATCGCGGGTACCTGTGATATCGGAATGGCAAGTCGGGATCTGACGGATAGTGAAAAGGCAATACTGACACCTTTATCTATTGCCATGGATGGAATCTGCATAATTGTCAATAAGACAAATCCTATTACTAATATTTCCAGGGAAGCCTTGAAAAAAATCTACACTGGCGAAACTACCACCTGGGGCTCCTTGTAGAAACTATGATAATTGGAGGCCCAAGCTATAGCTTGGGCCTCCAATTATACTGAACCCATACGGTGAGACACAGAATTGAAAATCTAAGTTATACTAAGACTATGAAGAAGAGAACAAAATATTTTGAAGTATTCAAAGTCAAAGTTGTATTGGAGATCTTGTCAGAAGTGTCCATAATTAATTTGATACGCCCCAAAAATTGAGGAAGGCCATTGCCTGCCACATCAATGAATATAACATGTACATACCGCACTCTTCTATCGGAAACTTATGCCCAGATGAGGCTTGTAAATTGTACAATGTTGCTTTATGATCAAAACTCAAAAGGATACTAACTCAAAAAGCTTCGATTTGTGTTTTGATTTTAGAGTATTATAGATAGAGGTGGGAAGATGAAACAATTCAAAGAGATCATAATGAAATATGTATTTCTGATTACTTCACTAGCCACGATCCTTGCTGTCTTACTGATATGTATTTTCCTGTTCGCAAATGGGATCCCGGCGATGCTGAAGATTGGATTAGTCAAGTTTCTGTTCGGATTGAACTGGTCACCTGGTGATGTGCCTGCCACATTTGGAATTTTCCCAATGATTATTGGCAGCATCAGCATTACAGCTGGAGCAATTGTCTTTGGTGTGCCAATTGGTTTACTGACGGCAATCTTTTTGGCCCATTATTGTCCTAAAGGGATCTACAGATTTTTAAAGCCTTGTGTAGAGTTATTAGCCGGAATTCCCTCGGTAGTATATGGTTTTTTCGGCCTAGTTGTGCTGGTTCCATTTGTAAGGACCATGTTTGGCGGCAATGGGAATAGCATATTGACTGCCTCTATTTTACTGGGTATTATGATTCTGCCCACTATAATTGGCGTTAGCGAGGCGGCTTTACAAGCGGTACCAGATCAATATTATGAAGGGGCTCTAGCTTTGGGAGCTACTCATGAGCAGTCTGTGTTTCGAGTGGTTTTGCCAGCCGCTAAGTCCGGTGTTTTTGCGGCTGTTGTACTGGGGATCGGCAGGGCAATTGGGGAAACAATGGCCGTAATCATGGTTGCTGGCAATCAAGCCCGGATTCCAGTTAGCATTCTGGAGGGAGTCCGAACCATGACAGCAAACATTGTTTTGGAAATGGGCTACGCTGCCGATTTACACAGGCAGGCCCTGATTGCGACAGGTGTTGTTCTTTTCCTTTTTATTC
>DATMYJ010000067.1:0-3093 GCA_035561015.1 Desulfitobacteriaceae bacterium
TAGTGAAATGGTATGTTCAAAAGAAATCACAGATTTAACAGTTAGAATTCAACGAAAGGAGTGATTTATTACGAAAAGGCCGGCAGTCCCATGGGCAAAAGATATAAAAGATCTTGAGTCCATATTAGATTCAGATATTTCAGAAGGCCTGAGCGCTGCAAAAGCAGAAATGCGTTTAAAAGAATGCGGAGAAAATAAACTTGCAAAGTCAAAGGCCTTAACATTTTGGGATATCCTGAAGGAAGAAGTGACAGAGCCTCTAATCATTTTACTGCTGTTTATAGGAGTGATATACAGTATTTGGGGGAAAATTGGTGATACCATAACCATTATTTTTGTCATCCTAACCGTTTCTTTGGTTGAAGTATATACGGAATATAAAGCTAAGAAAAGTATAGAATCGCTGAAAAAGTTAGCTTTGCCAACCACTTGGGTTTTGAGAGATAATAAACCTTCTGACATTGAAACAAGCCGGATAGTGCCGGGTGATTTGCTCATACTTCAGAGTGGCGTTAAGATAGGCGCTGATGCTCGTATTGCAGAGGCTTCCGGACTGGAAGCTGATGAATCGCAGCTGACCGGAGAATCAATGGGAGTTGCTAAGATTGCCGCCGTAATCTCTGAGGATACGGGGTTAAATGACAGAAAAAATATGGTCCACATGGGCAGTGTTATCCTCAAGGGTAAAGGAACTGCCTTGGTGATAAACACTGGGATGGATACGGAACTTGGCAAAATAGCAGGGCTTACTCAGGAAGCCAGAGAAGCTAAAACACCCTTACAGAAGTCAATGAAACAATTATCCAAAAATCTTATCTGGATTGCGGTTACTTTTAGCATACTTATCCCCGTTCTTGGAGTCATAAGAGGATTACCGCCCAAAGAGATGATTCTTACGGGTCTATCCCTTTCTTTTGCTACAATCCCAGAAGAAATGCCGATTATCGTGACAATGCTGCTGGGGCTTGGGGCAATCAATCTCTCTAAAAAGAATGTCCTGATCAGGAGGACCAGGGCAGCGGAAACTTTAGGCAGTGTTACAGTTATTGCCACCGATAAAACAGGCACTCTTACTGAGAACAGCATGAGTATAAGAAACTGGGAAGCAAAGGATGAGCAGCTGCTGTTCACCATTGGGGCTTTAATGGCAGCCGTGGCCTATGACAATGACGGAAGCTTTTTAGGAGACCCTATGGACAAAGCGGTTCTGGATAGAGCAAAAGAGTTCAATATAGACAGAAGCCTTCTTTTGGAAAAATATGCCCTGAAAGAAGAGATGGGTTTTGATGATGATAAGAAAATATTTGCTGCCGAATATCAGCATGAAGGTAAAACTATCTTAGCTATAAAAGGAGCTCCTGAAAGCATATTCACCCTGTCCACGCAGGATGCAGTAATGGAGGCCAAGCTTAAAGAATTGATGAAAATCGGATATAGAACCATAGCTCTTGCTTACAAAGAGAATGAAGAAAAATATTTTACCGTTGCAGGACTGATCAGCTTTGACGACCCTATTCGTGAAGGGGTAAAAGAAGCAGTTGAAGCTTGTACCAGCGCAGGTGTTAAGGTTGTTATGATTACAGGCGACCATGCAAGTACTGCAGAAAGAGTTGCTGATAATGCCGGAATAAAAGTGACAGGTGTACTTACCGGGGAAGAGATCAGCAAACTGGACCCTGAGAGACTCAAGGATGTGGTTAAAAAATTTAATGTATTTGCAAGGATTTCACCCGAACAAAAGTTTCAAATAGTAACTGTGCTTCGTGAGAATGGAGAAGTCATCGCCGTAACAGGCGACGGCATTAATGATTCTCCTGCTCTGAAAGCAGCTGATATCGGCATATCTATGGGAATATCAGGAACAGATGTTGCCAAAGAGGCAGCTGATATGATACTCACCAATGATAGCTTTACATCCATCATTGGGGCCATAAAAGAAGGAAGAAAGCTGTTTGACAATTTATCAAAATGCGTTAAATACTACCTGGCCTGCAAAGTGGGACTTATCATAACGTTTGTAGTGCCTGTGCTTTTTAATATGCCTCTGCCCTTCTCACCCATTCAAATAATCATTTTAGAACTCTTTATGGATCTTGCTGCCTCAACTTCCTTTGTGGCAGAACCGGCAGAATCAGATGTATTAAAAAGAAAACCAAGAGATCCAAAGGAAAACTTCATGAATAAAAACATGATCATGGGTATTTTCAGTGGAGGGATAACCCTTTCTGCAGCAGTGCTTATTGTTTACTTTTACAGTTGGACTACAACAAGCGACCTGGCAACTGTCCAGACCTATGCTTTTGTAATATGGCTGTTCAGCCATGTTTGCCTGGCGTTTAATATGAGAACGAATAGTGTTCCACTAACTGAGGCAGGTTTTTTCTCAAGTAAATTATTTAACATCTGGGCAGTTGGTATAATAGTATTTCTTCTGATCGCTCTTAATGTTCCGGGGATCCATTCCTATTTAAAACTTGCAGTGGTAGGAATTGTCCCAGTTTTGTTTCTGGCTGTTTTTGCTGTTATAGCTGTATCCTGGATGGAGATAGCAAAGCATTTAAAGAAAAGAGATGTTAAGTATCGCGGCGAAATTGAAGATCGAAGCTATAAAATAATCCAATAAGATCATTGATTACAGGAAAAAAAGAAAACAGTTGCGTTAGCAAACGTCTTCCCAAAATAAAAAAGCTCAATTTACGCTATTTGAGCATAAGTCTGAGCTTTTTTTGCGGTAAAAATAAAAGTAGTAATTTTTTCAATTATTTCAGCACAAATATTCGAAGCATAATGAAGATCATTGCAATAATCTTCATTTAAAGAATATTCTCTGAGAACTGTCTCTATGAAGGATTCCAAGGTGTCCTTATCTAAATTACTGATGGGTTGGAGAAACAAGGTTGGAATAGCATCGATATTTTTGGCTGCCTGATTTAAGCTTTTCTCAAATTTTATATGAGGAAGCATCATTGAAGAGTTATAGTGCCAACGATTGTAATGTGGAAGACAAAAAAAATCACACAAAAAATGAGAAACGATTCCGATTTTCACACTGAATTTATTACGAGCCTGGTTATTTTGAAGCACTGAAGGCGG
>DATMYJ010000068.1:0-4198 GCA_035561015.1 Desulfitobacteriaceae bacterium
ATATATGATATTATGTCAGAAATCAAGGGAGAAGTTCAATGTTTCGAATTGCTATCCGGGCTCATTTCGATGCCGCTCATTTTTTGCGTAATTATCCTGGGAAGTGTTCCCAGATACACGGACATCGCTGGGAAGTGGAAGTTTGTCTGAAAGGAACTGAATTGTCAGCAACAGGAATGCTGGTAGATTTTCACGACCTTAAGCGGACAGTTAACCAGACCATAGCAGCCTATGATCATAACTTGCTCAATGAATTGCCGGAATTCAGCCTGGAAAACTTGAATCCCACTGCTGAAAATATTGCCAGACAGCTGTTTTTGGAGATCAGGAAGACTTTAGAGCTGGAGCCGAGTATCTCCTTGGCCTGGGTAAAAGTATATGAATCTCCTGATGCCTGGGCAGTATATGAGGAGGATTAGCAGTGGCTGGAATTGTTTTGCTTTCCGGTGGGTTAGATTCTGCAGTGGCCCTGGCTCTTTACCTGGAAAGTCAGGCCCTTGATTTGGCTCTGACTTTTGATTACGGCCAAAGGTCAGTAAAACAAGAAATTAAGGCAGCTCGTTTACTGGCAGCTCATTACGGCATAACTCACAGAGTTATTTTTCTGCCTTTTTTGGCAGAGCAAACCAGGACCTCCTTGGTTAGCAGGGATATGGATTTGCCTTTTCTGGCGGAATCTGACCTCGATGATATTCAAGGTCAGGCCTTAGAGAGTGCGCTTAATGTCTGGGTGCCGAATCGTAATGGGCTCTTTATTAACATCGCAGCTGTATATGCGGAAAATCTTGAGCATCCTGCCAACATAATTACCGGCTTCAACAGTGAAGAAGCTGCAACTTTTCCAGACAACTCGGTTGATTTTATTTCCGCCATTAATCAAAGTTTAAGATACTCTGCCAGGCAAATTATTGAAGTAGCAAGCCCGACTGCCAAGCTGACTAAAACAGATATTGTCAGAGAAGGTTTACGCTTGGGTATTCCTTGGGATTATATTTGGAGTTGTTACAGTGACGAGTCTCAGCTTTGTGGGGAATGTGAAAGTTGTCGGCGTTTCAGAAGGGCTTTATTGACTAATGGTCAAGATGATCTTGCTGAAAAAATATTCAAGAATGTGTGGCAGAATAAGGAGAACCTGAAATGAAATACCTTATACTGAAAGAACAGCTGGATTACGATGGCAGTCAGCTCCAATCTCTTTTTACCTATAAGAATTACGGTCTTATGGGAGAAAGTATCCTGGTTTTTCGCGGAAAATGCAGTGTTCAACAAACAGAGATGGTTGATCTGGAAGATGTGCGTGCTCAGGATTGGATCTGGAGTGAAGATATGCTCCATTTTATTGTGGAACATTTTGAACTTGATCTGGAAAAGACCATTATCCGCCAGCGGCTCTTGATTGCCATTATTAAAGAAGAATTGGAAGCCTTGGGAGTAAAATCACTTAAGCGCTCCGGAGATGATTTATTTGAGGATAAAAGGAAGTTATCTGTAAGCATAAGCACCTTATCACCGGTGTCTGCGCTTATTCATTGTGGACTAAATATTTCCAGTGCTAATACTCCTGTCCCGGCAGTGAGTCTGTGGGATTTAGGTCTGCGCGATATTTTGGCTTTTGGGGAAAAAGTGGCACTTCACTACTGTTCTGAAATGGAGTCCATATGCTTAGCCCGCTGCAAAGTCAGGGGTGTAATCTGATGCTGACATTACCTGTCCAAGAAATATTTTCTTCCATACAAGGAGAAGGACCCTATGTTGGAGTACGGCAACTGTTTTTGCGGCTTCCGGGCTGCAATTTAACCTGTCCATACTGTGATACCCTGGCAGATAACCCCCGACAGTTATTACTGGAAGCGGTTCCTGGTTCCAGGTCTTTTGAATACTATGATAATCCGCTGAGCCTGCTGGATTTGTTGGGTTTACTATTGAGGTTTAATTTCCAAAAGCATCATTCCTTAAGTGTAACAGGTGGTGAACCTTTGCTCTGGAACAGAGAATTAGCAGAGTTTTTACCTTTAGTCAGGGAACAAGGTTTGAAAATTTATCTCGAGACGAATGGGACTTTGTCCCAACAATTAGATACTCTTCTGCCGTGGCTGGATATTATTAGTATGGATATTAAGCTGCCCTATGGGGGACGGTCCTTTTGGACAGAACACCAGGAATTTCTTGATGTGTGTAAAGAAAAAGACGTTTTTGTTAAAATAGTAGTGCATTCTGTTACTTTTTCAATTGATCTGAGAACCGCACGAGAGCTTATTGCGAGTATCAGCCCCGATATACCTGTGATCCTGCAGCCGGTTACAGCTGCCAGGGGGCTAATTCCGCCGCCGGCGCGTCAAATGCTGGAATGGCAGGATTATCTGGCAGAGGAGTTGCGAAATGTCAGAATTATTCCTCAGACGCATATTCTCCAGGGCCAGTTGTAAGAAATTTGTTTGGGGGATAAGCAGGATAAAGCATAAGATCGGCAGGATAAGAAGGAGGCTAAATTTCGGGAATGGATAGGGAAAAAATCGAAAGAGCCGTAGTAATGATACTCGAAGCCATCGGAGAAGACCCTCAGAGAGAAGGACTGCGAGACACGCCTAACCGTGTAGCCCGAATGTATGAAGAGGTTTTCGCTGGTTTGAAAGAGGATCCCAGCGCACATCTCAAAGTCCAATTTTCTGAAAATCATGAGGAAATGGTAATTGTCAAGGATATACCGCTTTATTCCATGTGTGAACACCACTTTGCCCCTTTTTACGGTAAAGCCCATGTGGCCTATATTCCCCGTAAAGGCAAGATCACAGGGCTCTCCAAATTAGCCCGAGTTGTGGAAGGCTATGCCAAAAGACCTCAGCTCCAGGAAAGGTTAACTTCCCAGATTGCTGATACTATTATGAACATGCTGAATCCTTATGGAGTTTTGGTAGTCATTGAAGCTGAGCATATGTGTATGACTATGCGTGGAGTGAAAATGCCGGGCTCCAAGACCATAACTTCAGCTGTGCGGGGAATGTTTCAAACCAGCCAGGCAACCAGAGCCGAAGGTTTTGCCTTAATACACGGACACAAGTAAGAGGGAGAGAACAAATGGAAGAAAAGAATAAGGGGAGATTGGAACTGATAGCTGCTTGTAAAGTACAAGCGAATCCCGAACTTTACAAGATTATCGATTTTTTAAACCGAAATCTTAAGGATCATCAAGTTATGTTTGGTTTGACCAAAAAAGATGAAATTATGACAGTTTCAGTATATGAAGTTGAATGATTCAATTTGGAGGAAATATGCAAATATTACTTACTAATGATGATGGCTATTATGCCCGCGGCCTGCAAACGCTCTACAGGACCCTTTTAAAACAAGAAAACTGGGATCTCAATATTGTGGCCCCGGAGGGTCAGCGTTCAGCCACCGGCCATGCCATAACCTTATTCAATCCCATATTGGTCAGAGAGCATTCCCTGGAGAATAATAAAAATGGCTTCTCTATTTACGGAACCCCTTCGGACTGTGTTAAATTGGCTATACAAGGAGAAATTGTTCCTCGGCCCGATTTGATAATTTCGGGTATTAACTCCGGTGCCAATATTGGTACCGATGTATTTTATTCCGGGACAGTCTCAGCTGCTTTAGAGGGAGTATTTTTAGGAATTCCTTCTGTAGCAGTTTCTTTAGCAGGCTATAAAAAAGGCTCTGATTTCGAACCGGCAGCGGAGTTTATGGTTACCTTATTACCGAAAATTATCGAAAAACCTTATCAGGGTTTAATCAACATTAATATTCCTGCTGAACCGGAAAGCAATTGGCCTGGAGTACGCATTACCAAACTCGGTAAAACTGTGTACAAGGATGTGTTTGAAAGCCGGATAGATCCCCGCGGGCGAAAATATTTTTGGCAAGCCGGTACCATCACCTCTGATCAGGAAGATGATTCTGACTTGAGCGCAATTCAACATGGATATGTCTCATTAACTCCTTTGCATTGCGACTTGACAGATTATCAAAAAATAGAAAATATGAAAGAACTGGAAAACTACTATCCCTAAACTTCAAAATAAAGCGATATTATTTTAAAAAATTCTACTGAAATGTGGTCAAACCGGGATAGTCATGCAATGTCAGCAGCAGGTACTTCGTTAAAAATTTCTTTATGTGAACTTTGTTAAAAGGATTTTAAGAGTATCATGGAGAAATCATATATAAGATTAATAAG
>DATMYJ010000069.1:0-3335 GCA_035561015.1 Desulfitobacteriaceae bacterium
TCATTATGTCATCAATAATTGCGTCAAGATGTGTTATGAATAAGAGTGACACAATAATTAATGGAGAAATAAGCAAAACGAAGCTTGTTGAAACTTTAACAATAAACCGCCGCGTCACATTACCTTCTAAACCGATTTTTCTTGAATATCTTGCAATAGCAAGAAGCTTGTTGTAAAATATTGCTGTAGAAACAAAAGCCAAGCCAGATATGGTTGCAGAAGCTCCTCCTAGCATAGCCCAATATCCATCAAACATATCTATTTGCCCCCAAGTAGTTTGGTATAATCAGCAAATGTCATTTTCATTTCAATTGTTTCAACTTCCTTATTGTAGAAACTTCTTCTAGTGGTTTTTGATTTCAACAACCCAATTGCTTCATTCACATGTGACGCAGCTTTATTATTAGCAAAGTAATACGTTAAAATAGCGGTTAATTTCATAGAGGTAAAAGCAAAATCTCGCAATGCTAAGGCAGAGTCGACTGCTATTCCAACGTAATTTCCTGGTATGTTTTTTATAATTTTTCTTAAAGACATTCTGTCAACAGCAAGACGTCCAAACCATGCAGTCCCCTTAACAGCATTCCAATCAGACCATCCGATTGTACCAAGGAAAGAATCGTCTTCCTTCCACCTGATTGAAAGCACCGCCTCGTATGGCCGCTTCATTCCTGTTCTTAACCACTCACGGTTCGCTTGCGGGTCAAGCGGCCTGCTATCCAGAAACCATTTTCTGACATGTAGTTCATTGCGCAATGCAGTGATTGCGTCAAATTCCCACTCTTCAGGCCATCCCAACTTGACCAATTGACCTTCACACAAAACGCCCGTGGTATCAATTTGAGGCGAAGATAAATCTTCCACTATTCACAGCCTTAGCTTGATTTTCAACTGCTTTCACCAATGAACAAGTTACCATTTTTTGGTCATCTTCGGATATTCCGAGAAAACTTGGCAAAGTCAGCAATTGCCTGGAATTGCACTCTGAAACTAGACAGTTATCGGAGTTAAAAAATGGGTGCTCGCTAAGCGAATTATAATGGACGCTAGTGGCGATACCCATTTTTTCCATATCCGCTCGTAAAACATCTCTATTCAGACCATCTAAACGAACAACATACATCAGGTAGCTATCATCTCCTTTTCGTCTGATAGGCGTGACATAAGGATGCAAGAGGTCGATCATGCAATCATAACGTTTGAATATGGCAGCTCGTCTCTCCCTCGTCATGCTGAGACTATCAAGAGAAACGTTTACTATACTTGCCAGAACATCATTCAATCTTGTCTTTAGACCCGCTTCCCTTCCAAAACACACTTCATGGTGATTAAGATTACTGGCTCGCTGAAAGGTGTCTATATTAAGCCCAAGATTTGACATTTCCCTAGCACGTATTTCTAATTTTTTGCTACGCGCCCAAAGGAGACCACCTTCACCACACGGAGCTTCTTTTACAGCATTGAAGCTGTAACAGGCGAAATCTCCTAGTAAGGGGAAGTCATCCAAAAGGGTTATTCTGTGTGCGCAATCCTCGATCATGATCATATCGTGGCTATCGCACAGCTCCCTTATCTCCTCTGTTGGAACACGTTGCCCATACAAATGAACC
This sequence comes from Desulfitobacteriaceae bacterium, assembly GCA_035561015.1. Classification (GTDB taxonomy): domain Bacteria; phylum Bacillota; class Desulfitobacteriia; order Desulfitobacteriales; family Desulfitobacteriaceae; genus UBA2264. Next base: position 1,611 of record DATMYJ010000069.1, read on the forward strand.
ACAGCAATCGCGCGTGTCTTGCGAGACAATGCTTTCTCAATAGCATCACGGGAAACGAGCAAGGTTTTTGGGTCAACATCAACCAGTCGCACTTTAAAGCCAGCAGCATAAAAAGCCATAGCAGTGCTAATAAATGTCAAAGCAGGAACTATAATTTCATCGTCGTCAGAAGCTCTGGTCAGTTGAGCAGCAAGATTGAGGGCCGCCGTGCAAGAAGTGGTGGCAAGAGCCCAACCACCGTGCGCGGTTACAAATCGCCTTTCCAGTGAGTTGCAGGCAGGTCCATACCCAAGCCAACCAGATTTGAAACATTCATTAACTGACTGTTTCGCTTCATCAGGAAGAAAAGGTCTACTTAACGGAATCATCAATTTCTTTTTCCTTTTGGTGCGTCGAGAGTAATTCTTTGAATAATTCCATATATGCGTTTGCTTCGTCTTTAGGCGTCCATTCTCTTGCATACGCTTTTGCCTTCTTCCCGAGAGCGTCAATGTTTTCCCTGTTAATCGCAAGCGCATAAAAGGCTTCTGCAAGTGATTCAGCATCCCCTATGGGAACAATCATTCCGTTTTCACCGTTTGCAATTACATCGGTAAAAACCTCAGAAGCGACCGGACAAAGCCCTAAAGCCATTCCTTCAAGCAAACCATTAGCCATGCCATCATCGAGACTTGGCATCACAACGATATCGCAGCCCGAGGCCCAAGCAGCAACTTCTGAGCGAGGGACTTTCCCAGTTACAAACAAGATGCCTTCGTCTTTTAATTGACTCCATAAGTTTCCGCACAACTTTGTTTCGATGGTGCCAATTTCAGGACCAACAATAAGAAGACGTGCTGGTATCCTAATTCGCAGAAGACTTAACGACTTGAGTAAGGTTACAACGCCTTTTTTTTCCCGCAATGTCCCTATGAACACTATCCGTAAGGCTTCATCATCCCACCCAGTAGCATGCGTTACCTTTTGGCGGTTTTCATGATTTTCGGTAATAATTTCCTCGCCGAGATTGTCAGCCACACTATTTGGAATAACTCGCGTGTTTTCTTTAGCCTCAGGGAATGCAAGCAACAGGCGTTTCCTCAAGTGGCTATTCACGCAAACAATTCTATCGCAATTTTTTACTACCCATTGAATGACCGCAAAGCGTTCAACGTTGAATATATTTCTTCCTATATCATTACCTCTAACACCTGCGACATAAGGTAATTCAAGTTCATTCGCTGCAAACTGTGCTATATATCCAGCATTCAGCAAGTAAAAAGAAAGTATCAGATCAACTTTCTCTCTTTTTAGTATTCGTATTATTTGTACAAAAGCTCTTCGCCGAAAGGCTGCCTTCACCTTCTCTGGGATGGAATCCACGGATAAAGAAGGTTGTTTGAGAAAAAAAGGGCCTATTTTGTGTAAATTAACCCCATCGTCGTTATCCTCTATTACGTAATCTTCACTTTCGACAGGCCGACTATTGTCAAAGCAGATCACATGAACATTTAAGCCTAGCTTCACTAATTCGCGCGCTACTCGCTGTGTAGATGTTGCCACGCCACCTTCGGTCGGTGGGTAATGCTCAGATATAAACCCAATCTTCATTCTGCCTCTGCTATCCATTATTTTTTCCCCCCAGCATAACAAGTCATTAGTTCGTTTCTTCATATCTCATTTGATGTGCTGCTGAGCTGAGCATCTCAAACTGAACGTTCTACTCTAACCCATTAATAATAATGC
>DATMYJ010000070.1:0-18697 GCA_035561015.1 Desulfitobacteriaceae bacterium
ATTTATGACTATTACATTATAGCCAGTCAATAAGAAAACTGTCAAGATTGCATTAATAATTGCCAGGTTATTTGCTGAATTATTGAATCATTTTTTGGGTGCGATAATTATTTCGCCATGTCTTACCAAACCGAGTTGTTCCCGAGCCAGCTGCTCGATATAATTGGGATCATTCAAGCGTTCTATCTCTTCCTCATAAAGTTTTTGCTGCTGCAACAAACTCGCTCTTTCCTGATTAAGTACTGAGAGTTGTTTAGCCGTTCTCTGATGCAGCGAGCTCAAATTAATAACCACACTTCCCATAAGCAGCAGTATAAGACCAATAATCAAACAAAACCCTGGCCGCAAACGCAGTTTTCGGCGCTGGCGGATCTGAATAATTTTGGGAATCTTCTTCACTTAAATTTTCTCCTCCCAAACCAGTTTATTACCAGGAATAATGCAGACACAATTTGGCCAAAAACTTCATATCCAAAATTTCCAAACAGCCTCCGGCTAGCCGGGCAATATTTAGCCTTAGACACTAATAGGCAGCAGCCTATTCAGGCTCTGCCTTTCTTTCATCACGCAAGACCTCATACAGGGTAGAAGCCTCAGAAACTTTGACCGTGGCCGCAATATTGATTATACGAACTTCCAGAAGGCGCTGCCCTATTTCCAGGGTAATGATATCACCGACCTTCACTTCAGCAGAAGGTTTGGCTATTTTTCTGTTCAGAAAAATTTTACCGCCTTCACAAATATCCTTTGCCACGGTACGCCGCTTGATCAAACGGGATACTTTTAAAAATTTATCAATCCGCATAAAACACCTTTTAAACCTTAAGGTAATAACCAGGTTCTGCGCAGAACCCGGCTATTGCCTTATCTGACACCCATTTCCGGACTATTTCTGGACGGCGTCTCTAAGCGCCTTTCTGGCTTTAAAACCAGGTACTTTAGTAGCTGGAATCGTAATTATTTCTTTAGTTTGAGGATTTCTGCCCGTACGTTCCGCGCGAGTTTTTACTTCAAATGTTCCAAAACCTACAAGTTGCACCTTTTCATTTGCGGCTAAAGTTTCTTCGATTGTATCGAATACAGCTTTGACTGCTTTTTCAGCGTCTTTCTTCGACATATCAGCTTTCTCAGCAACGGCGGCGACTAACTCTGCCTTGTTCAAGTTTTTCCCTCCCAATTATTACATCTTTGTTATGCGTTATAGTTCGCGACAAATTGCCAAATTCCTGCTAATTATGGACGTATTGTCACAACTTTGCCCCTTTTTTCTTCAGTTTTGGCTATATCCCAGAATTTATCCATCTTTTCTAAGGAAAGTTCCTCTATTTGAAACCCGGATTCGGCTATCAATTCCTGCATTCTGCCGAAGCGTTTCCGAAACTTCTGCACTGTTTCCCGAAGAACATCTTCTGCATCACATTGCAGAAAGCGGGCCAGATTAACAACCGAAAACAATAAATCGCCTAATTCTTCCCGTATTCCCTCCTGGCGATCCAAGGCCTGTTCCAGCTCCTGCAACTCTTCCAAAACCTTCCTCCATGGTCCCTGCCTGTCCGGCCAGTCAAATCCCAGCTTGGCTGCCTGGCGCTGGATGCGATCGGCTAATGATAAAGCCGGCAGACCTGTAGTGGCAATAAGGCAGCTTTTCGCTTGCAGAGGAGAATCATTTTTCTCCTCTTGTTTGATCTGTTCCCAGGTTTTCCTTACTTCGCTGGCATTAGCAGCCTTTCCCGAGCCAAAAACGTGGGGATGGCGGCGAATAAGTTTGGTGATCAGCCCCTGCAAGACATCTTCCAACCGGAAAGTGGCAGCCTCGGAAGCTACTTGAATATGAAAAATAACCTGCAGCAACAAATCCCCCAATTCTTCGCACAGATTGTCCATATCCTTATTTTCAATAGCTTCGATCACTTCATAACTTTCCTCAATCAGATAAGGAATCAGAGATTCGTGTGTCTGCTCCCGATCCCAGGGACAGCCTTCCGGCGAACGCAGTATTCTCATAATTTCCTGCAGCTGCAGCAAAGAAACCACCCCCTGCTGGGGCGGTATTACAACCGTGCTTAAATGATCGAACTGCTGGTGATCCAACTCATACAAAAGAACCCTCTGTAGGTTCTGCTCCCCTGTTCCCAGGGATTGAGCAACCATGATCTCCGCATCATCCGGATATATTTCCATCAAATCAAGCTTAACTTCAGAAGCAATCATTTTATTGTATACCTGAGGAATAATAAGCCATTCCCGACCGCTGATACCCGCATTCTTCAACTCATCATAATTTTTAACCAGCAGACCCTCGACAGGATCAAAAGGAACGGCGGCAAAAATCCCATCCAGAAAACTGAGAGCCGGGTGAATAATGATCCGGTATTGCCGGGAAAGTTGAGCGTAAATCAGAGCAGCTGTTTTCTCAGCCACAAAGGGATGGCCCGGTACAGCATAGACAATATCTGTTTCCAAAGCCAGTTCCTGCTCCAAACGATTAACGATTTTGGCATAGACCTCCTCGAAAGAACATGCAGAATGATAATAGTTGTCAAATGATTCCATGAGCAGGCCCTTTTCAGCCAGTTCCTGAACACAGGGATGCGCGGATGTCCGCAGAAATATCTTACGGGCTTTCTGCAGCAAGTTAAAATTCCCGACAGTCATCTGGTCCAGACCGCCCGGACCTAGTCCAACAATATGAAGACACGAAACCAAGAGTCCACCCCCTGCCTAAATCATACGTGATTGCCAGTTGAAAATCCAGCAAGAGCTCGAATCAAAAGAAAACATTTCAGACCTGCAAGCAAGTCTGAAATGTTCCTGATCAATATCTTCCGTCATCTGATAATTAACTAACCATTATCAGCCTGCTTCCGTTGTTATAGGTGTTTCCGGATTATAGCCGGCTGCATATTCCAGCTGGGCATTTTTACGCAATTCATCATAATAACTTTGGAATTTGTCATCTTTGGCCTGTTTCAAGGCATCCTGGGCCACTTTATCCTTGATTTCATCATAGCTATACACCTTTGGCTGTTTATGGTCCACTACATAAATAATATGGTAACCATAATCTGTTTTGACCGGTTCAGCAGAATAAGTTCCCACAGTCTGGGCAAAGGCGGCTGTTTCAAACGCTGTTACCATTTGGCCTTTGCTGAAATAGCCCAGATCTCCTCCGGAGTCTTTGGAACCCGTATCAGTTGATTTATCCTTGGCTAATTGGGCAAAATCGCCGCCGGCATTTAACTCAGCGATAATCTGTTTGGCTTCTTCTTCAGTCTGTACTAAGATATGACTGGCTTTGACTTGCTCCTGCTCATTGTATTTCTCCTGATTACTGTCATAATAGGTTTTGATCTCACTGTCGCTTAAAGTGATATCAGCAGTCTGATGCAGATAGAGAGCCAAGTAGTTTAGCAATTCAGTCTCTGTCATACCCTGTTGTTTGAGAACCTCCTGAAACTTTTCCTCAGATCCGATATTATTCCTGATGTTTTCTTCCTCTGTTTTTACCAGGGGATCATCAGTTTTTAGTCCCAGCTTTTTGACATCCTGGGTAAAAAGCGTGCTGTCAATCAGGCGTTGCAGCATCTGGTTCTTGAGCTGAGTCAGGCCTTCCTTCCCCTGTTCTGTTGTAAAATCCATGCCCTGTTGCTCATAAATCTGTTTAACATCATTAAGGCGGACATTGTATTGATCAAGGCTAATAGCCTCACCATTCACTTTAGCTACCCATTCACTCCCCGCTAGGGAATTGCAGCCGGTAACTGTCAGCATAACTATGAATACAATCAATACCATTCCCACCTGAAACTTTTTCATTAATACACATCCTTTCACTTCATTGAGGTCATTATATCAGGGAGTTGACTGGCAGGCAATCCCACAGAAAGCCTGCAGCACTCCGCTGATCGCCTGCAGAATTTCCCTTTGTCCACTCAGGCGCAGACGTATATGACAGGTTAAATTACCGCCGGCTGTGGTGCCAAAGGAGAGTGGGGCCGGACTGGCTGCGGCCAGAGCCATCAGTTGTTCTCCATCCAAACCCGGATCAGAAGAAAATATTATGTTAATATTATATTTCACCTGCTGAATCTGTTCGATTTTAAGGGCAGCAGCTAACCATTTAATGCGGATAACCTGTAAAAGATTCTCAACTTCCGCTGGTGGCGTGCCAAAGCGATCTATCAACTCGTCCAGCATGTCCCCCAAAGCATCCTCCTCGCTGATCATAGCCAGCCGTTGGTAGAGAGAACTTTTGGTTTGCTGCTCAGGGATATAGCTGTCAGGCAAAAAAGCTTCAACCTGCAGTTCGATTGAGGGTTCCACGGCCTCTTCAATACTTTCGCCGCGCAATTCCCGAACCGCCTCCTGAAGCATTTGACAATACAAATCGAAGCCAACAGCCGCCAGCTGTCCGTGTTGCTGGGCACCGATAATATTACCCGCTCCCCGGATTTCCAGGTCCCGCAGAGCAATTTTAAATCCTGAGCCGAATTCCGTAAAATCCCTGATGGCACTCAAGCGCTTTTCGGCAAGTTCGGTTAAGATTTTGCGGGGTTTATACAGGAAATAGGCAAAAGCTTTACGATTGGAACGTCCCACTCTCCCTCTTAACTGATAAAGCTGAGCCAGTCCTAAGCGATCGGCTTCATCAAGAATAAGGGTATTGACATTGGGTATATCCAGGCCGGTTTCAATAATTGTGGTACAGACCAGGACATCTTTCTCCTTCTCCAAAAAAGCCAGCATTTCTCTTTCCAAAACTATTTCACTCATTTGCCCGTGGGCAATTCCGCAGCGGGCCTCCGGTACAAGCTGGTTCAGGAAGTGAACTACCTGATCCATATCCTCAACCCGATTATGAACATAGAAAACCTGCCCTCCCCGCTGAATCTCCCGCCTCAGAGCATCCCGTATCAGGTCAGGCCGGAATTCCATGACATAGGTCTGTACCGGATAACGATCCTCTGGAGGCGTCTCAATAATACTCATATCCCTTACTCCGATCAGGGACATATGCAGGGTACGCGGGATCGGTGTTGCCGTTAAAGTTAAAACATCGACAGTGGTTTTGAGTTCCTTGAGTTTTTCCTTATGGGCTACCCCAAAACGCTGCTCTTCATCGATAATCAACAGTCCCAGGTCTTTAAATTTGACTCCCTCGGCTAAAAGCCGGTGTGTCCCGATGACAATATCTATGCTTCCAGCCTTAAGCCCTGCGATTATGGCCTTCTGTTCCCTGACTGAGCGAAAGCGACTTAACATTTCAAGTCCTACAGGATAGCTGCTGAATCTTTCGCGAAAAGTATTGAAATGCTGCTGGGCCAGAATGGTCGTGGGTACTAAAACAGCAACCTGTTTACTGTCCAGCACTGCCTTACAGGCAGCCCGCAAAGCAACTTCAGTTTTGCCGTAACCGACATCTCCGCATAACAAGCGATCCATGGGACGGGGACGCATCATATCTTGTTTGACTTCGGCAATACATTGCCGCTGATCCGGAGTTTCTTCATAGGGAAACTTTTCTTCAAATTCGGTCTGCCAGACATTGTCTGCTGAAAAAGCAAAACCTTTGCTGGCTTCCCGCTTGGCATAGAGGCCAATCAGGTCAATAGCCATTTCTTTAATAGCATTTTTGGCTTTACTCTTGACTTTTTGCCACTCACAGCCACCCAGCTTATATAGTTTAGGCAGGGCATCAGCCCCAGCGCCCAGATATTTCCGCAGCAGATGAAGCTGGTCAACAGGCACGTAAAGCCGGTCCGTACCGGCATAATGAAGAGCAAAGTAGTCCTTTTCCACTCCGCTGACAGTTATTCTTTCGATACCATTGAAGCGGCCGATCCCATGATGAACATGAACAACATAATCTCCCGGGCTAAGATCTGAAAATTGCAGGCGCGGCAAAGCTTGTTCCCGGGAAGGAGCCCGGCGGGCAGGCGCTTTGCGTTCCCGTTTGTAGATCTCGGTTTCAGTAACTACAATAATCCTGGTCAAAGGAAGTTCAAATCCCTGTTCTAAAGAACAGGAATAGACCAGGACCTGTCCCCTGCTAATTTTTGCAGCCAGGGAGGCGGGCTGTGCCAACACGCCCCGGTCTTTAAGGCCTTGAATCAGCCTCAGAGTGTGTTCCTCATCCCCGGCAAAAAGCGCTACTACATTACCAGCTGCCTGCCAATGTTCTATCTCTTCAGCCAGCAAACCTGTTTTGCCTGTAAAACCGGTCAGGGATCGGGCAGTCTGGTTAAAAACATGCGGAGTTGTCAGACCCGGAGCCTGCCGCAACAAGGATGAGAGCCCCAGCAAGGAATGCTTTTGCCCGTATTTCAGGATATGGTCATAGGTAATAAACTGCTCAGCCGGGTTGATAAAAACTTCCCCTTGCTCCAATTGCTGGGTGTATTCTTCCAGCCTTTCTTTTTCCTGAAAATCCAGCTGTTCTTTCAGACGCAAAGGCTCATCCAGAATAACCAGACGCTGGGGGGAAAGATAAGAAAAGAAATCCTCAAAATCAGCCTGAACCAAACCCAGGAAGGAGTAAATATTTTCATCCAGAATACCTTGCTGTAATCGGGCCTGCAGGCTTTCTGTCTTTTCGTTTAAACACCGGGCTTCAACTTTACGCCCTAAACGCTGCAGACGGCTTATAGCTTTACGGCTTTGAGAACGAAGCTCCCAGCCTAACTGCTGCAGTTGTTCAGCGGTGAGTACATACTCCAGGACAGGTACGATCAGAATCTCCTCCAGAACTGTCACTGATTTTTGAGTTTCCAGATCAAAAAGGCGGATAGAATCGATTTCTTCATCGAAAAACTCCAGGCGGACCGGCTCACTCTCCAGAGGGGCAATATCCAGAATTCCTCCCCGCAAAGCAAACTGTCCTTTTCCTTCAACCGATTGTACCCGTTCATATCCCATTGTGATCAGATTCCCGAGAATCTCCTCTACAGCATAAGAAAAACCAACTCTAAACTCCAGACAATGCTGCCGCCAACCCGAAGGGGAAAACAAGCGTCTTTCCACAGCCAGAACAGAAGCTACCACTGTACAGGAATTATCCTGAATCAAACTTTTCAGTACCCGGATACGCTCGGCTGTGGTTTCTTTGCTCCGACCCAAAACTTCAAAAGGCAGCCATTCTGTAGTCGGAAAAAGCATTATTTGTTCCTCAGGCAGCCAGGTCAGGAGATCATTGGTCCATTTTTGAGCCTGTTCTTCCGAGTAGGTCAGAATCAGAGCAGGTTTCTGCTCGCGCCGCAATAATTGGGCTGAAAAAGCAGCTTTTTGGCTTCCTGTCAAATTGTAAATCATCGGCGGTTTCTGCTTTTCTTTCAGGCTTTTCTGAACTGACCCAATCTCGAAGCCTGCACTTAAATAATCATGTATCGTATTAAGCTCCAAAACCGGTCATCCTTTCAGTACAGCAAAAAAGATGAACGTCCCCGGAGGACCCCCATCATTTTCGGTCATTGCGATCATAATCATTATATATTTATCCCTTATCCCAACTTTTCATCTATTTTATTGGTTATACAGATTCATAGCCTTGGCCGAGTCACCGCCCAGCCAAAGCAACACTGCTTTTTGTACCCGCTCCAACACCTCATTCAAAACTGTCAGTTCAGCGCTCAAAAAAGGAGCCAGGACATAGCCTGCAGTATCCCAGTGCTCAGGAGGTCTGCTGACACCAATCTTAAAACGCCAGAAATCTTCTCTGCCTAATTCAGCCATAATTGAACGCAGACCATTATGACCGCCAGCCCCTCCGCGCTGTCGCATGCGTATTTTCCCCAGCGGTAAATCGATATCATCATGCAGTACCAGAATATCCTCGCCAGCCAGTTTATAAAAAGCAGCAAGTTCTTTAACCGAACGGCCGCTCAAGTTCATAAAGGTCTGAGGCTTTAAAAAAAGCACCTTTTTCCCTGCTATCTGACCTTCTGCCATCAAGCCCTGATATTTAGCCTTAAACACCAGGCCAAAATCTTCCGCCAGCCTATCGACAGCCAGAAAACCAACATTATGACGGCTTAGGGCATACTGGGGCCCCGGATTACCCAGTCCGATAACTGCTTTCATTGCCCCACCTCCCCAGAGGGTATAGTACTATGACCTTTACTCTCATCGAATAGCTCATGCAGCTTAAACCAGAAGTTGACTACAAACCAGCCTGAAAAAATCAGTCAAACAGTTTACTGACCGAGAGATCTTCATGTATGCGGGCTATTGCTTCTCCCAGCAACGGTGCTACAGAGAGAACTTTGATTATGGAAATGGCCTTTTCTGGGGATAGAGGGATCGTATTTGTGGTTACCAATTCTTTGATAACAGAATTTTCCAGACGTTCAATGGCTGCCCCGGATAAAACCGGATGGGTACAACAAGCATAGACTTCCAGAGCCCCCCTGTCCTTGAGGGCTTGAGCAGCGTGCGTAATTGTCCCGGCAGTATCGATAATATCATCGATCATAATAGCTGTTTTGCCATGCAAATCACCAATAACTGTCATGATTTCGGACACATTTGGTTCCGGTCTGCGCTTGTCAATAATCGCCAAGGTAGCTCCCTCAATACGCTCTGCCAAACCCCGGGCCCGGGTAACTCCGCCAATATCAGGAGAAACCACACACACATTCTGGAGTTCCTTCTCGCGGAAATACTCGGCTAAAATCGGCACTCCAGGCAAATGATCGACAGGAATATCGAAAAACCCCTGAATAGCCGGAGCATGCAGATCCATGGTCACAACCCGATTAGCCCCCGCTGTTGTAATCAGATTGGCCAATAATTTGGCTGTAATCGGATCTCTGGCTTTAGATTTGCGTTCCTGGCGGGCATAACCATAGTAAGGCATCACTGCCGTAATGCGATAAGCTGAAGCACGTTTTAAAGCATCAATCATGATCAGTAATTCCATTATGTTATCATTAGTAGGATTGCAGGTGGGCTGAATGACAAAAACATCAGCTCCGCGCACGCTTTCGTTGATAACAATACTGGTTTCTCCATCGCAAAAGCTCACTACCTTGGCTTCACCCAGCGGAATTCCCAGATAGGCTGCTATTTCCTCAGCCAGTTCCGGATTGGCATTTCCAGAGAAAATTTTCAACTTCTTTACAGCTACAGCCATGATCACTTTTTCCCCCTATTTCTTCTCTTTAGTCTCTTTGTTTCTGTACTGATCCCTGATTATTTGCTTTCCTCGTTCCACAGCGAGAGCCTGAGCGGGCACGTCCTTGGTAATGGTTGACCCAGCTCCGGTCACAGCACCTTCGCCAATTTCCACAGGTGCTACCAGATTGGTATTGCTGCCGATAAAAGCATGATCATTAATCGTAGTAGTCGATTTGGTGGTCCCGTCATAATTGCAGGTAATAGTCCCGGCTCCAATATTCACGGATTTGCCTATCAGCGCATCTCCGATATAGCTTAAATGGGGTATCTTTGAACCGACGCCGATATGGCTTTTCTTAATTTCAACAAAATCTCCAACTTTTACATTAGCTTCCAGCCAGGTTTCCGGTCGCAGATAGGCAAAGGGACCAACCTTGCAGCCTTCAGCGATAATGGCTTCCCGGGCTACTGTAAAGCTGATTTCACAACCTTCGCCGCAGAGACAGGATTCCATCAGGACCTGTGGTCCAATCAGAGCATCTGAGCTGATTTTAGTTTGGCCTTTTAAGATAGTGAAAGGCTCAATGATCACATCCGGAGCCAATTCAACCTCAGCATCGATAAAGGTGGAAAGAGGATCTATAATAGTAACCCCGTTATCCATCCAGTACTGTCTGATCCTTTCATGAAAGATCTTTTCTGCTTCAGCCAACTGGCTGCGGCTGTTTATGCCTAAAGCCTCATTGCTGTCTGGGGTGCAGTGTATCAGAACTTTGGCATCCTTGGCCAAAAATATATTAAAAACATCGGTCAGATAGTATTCTCCCTGGGCATTTTGGGGAGTAATCTGACTGAGGGCGCTTTTCAGTTCAGCAACCTTAAAACAATAAGTTCCCGTATTTATCTCCTGAATTTTGCGTTCTTCCGCAGTAGCATCCTTTTCCTCAACAATGTGGTCCAGCTGCTGCTCTTTCTTAATGATCCGCCCATAACCGAAAGGCTCGGTTAACTTTGCTGTCAAAACAGTAGCTGCCGCCCGATGGTCACGGTGTAGTTTTATTAAATCCAGCAGGGTAGCAGCAGTAAGCAGAGGCTGATCACCGCTAAGCACAATAACATCGTCTTTTTCATCTAAAAAGGGCACAGCCTGCATAACAGCATGTCCTGTTCCTAATTGTTCACTCTGCACGACAATCTGACAGCGATCTGCTATCTGTTTTTCGATAACATCCTGGCCATGACCCAAGATTACCAGGGGCCGTTCACTCCCGACCTGCCGCACTACATCCAGAACATGTTCAATCAATGGTTTTCCGGCTATCTTATGCAGCACTTTTGGCAACTTTGATTTCATTCTGGTTCCTTTGCCTGCAGCCATTATAACCACTGCTAAATTAGGCATAAGCATTTTTCCTCCAAGCATGTAAGCTTAATTTCTACCCAGGATAAAATAAATTCCGATTGATTGTGAATTTATTCGTCAAAATATAACAGAATACCTTCTTTGGCCCTTAATAATCTTTTCATGGGAAAAAGGAGACCCTTGCTTGGGTCTCCCATGAACAATCTTAAGCAAATAAACCCTTGTTCTCATGACTTCCTTATCCGGTCTTGTCTGGCAAGCCGGTCACACGACCTCCTGATAAGCTTTCAGCACAGCAGACTGAATAATTTCTCGTGCTGCAGCAGAAATTGGGTGGGCAATGTCACGGAATTCTCCTTCAGGTGTCTTGCGGCTCGGCATGGCTACAAAAAGACCGTTAGTTCCTTCTACAACTTTGACATCATGCACCACAAAGGCATTATCAATTGTTACTGATACTACTGCTCTCATCTTACCTTCCGCATTAACCTTCCGGATCCGTACATCGGTAATATCCACTCTGAAAAACCACCCTTCCGAAGTCATTTTTCGATCTTCTGGTTCATTTTTCCCAGTTAATCTCTATAATAATATTCTCCGTCTGGTAAAAAAAACCTGCCGGTAAGACAAGAAAATTTCAATTACTTTAACTATTCTGCTTGATCTTGGCCAGATTATTCTGGACAATATCAGGATTGAATGTTTCGAACATGACATTCTCTGCTGTGACAATATGGGCTGTCATCAATTCCTGAGCCAGTTCGCTGTTGTGGTCAGCCAAAGCTTCCACAATTGCCCGATGTTCCTTGACTGCCTCCAGAACCCGGCCGGGCACAGCCAGAGAAGTGGCCCGAAAACGCTGGATCTGTTCCTGCAGATTAGCCAAGATCTGCTGCAAGCGGTTATTATGGCTTGCTTTATAAAGCAAGTCGTGGAACTCCGTATCCTGTGCTACAATTTTTGCCAGATCATTTTCTTCCCCTTCAGAAAAAATCAAAACCCTTTCCATTTGTTCGATTTCATTGTCTGTAATCCGTTCAGCCGCCAAACCGGCTGCCAAACCCTCTAAAGCAGCCCGGATTTCAAAAACGTCAGCCACATCCTTATGAGATACACCGGCTACATAGGCCCCTTTGCGGGGTATCATAATAACAAAGGCTTCCAATTCCAGCTTACGGATAGCCTCCCTGACCGGTGTCCGGCTTACTCCCATCTCCTCAGCCAGTTGAATCTCCATCAGCCTTTCACCCGGCTTCAAAACACCGCTGATTATGGCATCCCTCATGGATTCAAATACTATTTCTCTCAGTGGTTTGTAACTGTCGAGTTTTACCGGAACTAATCTGGTTCGCATATGACATCTTCCCCCTCCGAGTAATGCTTAATTATAAATAATGCCTCATGCATTATAAGTATACGTACTCCAAACCTGGCCGAACCCCTTGCGGAGCAGCCTTTGGCGAACCCAGGCTGCATGCTCCTTATCCTGAGCTACACCGAAAACTGCCGAACCGCTTCCCGACATCAGAGATCCATAACAACCGGCCAGTTGCAGTTCTTCTTTTATAAGGGATATTTCAGGCACTATATCCAAAGAAATCGGTTCAAAATCATTAGTCATAAGCCGGGTGATCTCTTTAATCTCTCCCTTTGCCAGAACACTTTGCCATTCCTGCTTACTTATACTGCGGCCTTGTCCCCGAGTATCGAAGCGGTGATAAGCCTCACCAGTATCGATCCCCCTTGGGGGTTTAACCAGAACAAGGTCCATTTTCGGGGCTGCCGGCAGTTTTTCTAATTCTTCCCCGCGGCCTGTGGCCCACATTGTACCTCCAGTCAGACAAAAACACACATCTGAGCCGCAGATGCCGGCAAGTTCGGCCAGCTCTTCCCTGGCCAAAGGCTGCTGATAAACATTATTTAACAACAGCAGAACAGCGGCAGCATCACTGCTTCCCCCGCCCAAACCGGCCTGCAAAGGTATTTGTTTGGTAATCTCGATCAAAACACCGTCACTGACCCTAAGTCGTTGCTGAAAAAGGGCCGCCGCCTGATATGCCAGATTCCCGGAACCGCTTAAGCTGCCGCAGCGGCAAACAAGGGCAGTTCCGCTTCTTTCTATTTTAACAACATCATGTAATGCGATAGACTGCATGACACTTTGTAATTCATGATAACCATCCCTGCGCCGGCCTTTAATAGTCAAAGCAAGGTTGATCTTGGCATAGGCAAATTTTACATAAGAAGTTTCCACAGAACTTGTTGTCCTTTCCGCATCTTAAGACATAACAGCTTTGATTGTCAATATTATACCCCAAACCAGGCCTAATTCACAATTAGGCCCAGCTCCCTGCGGAAAAAGAAGAAAAACCCAGGATTTTTACCCTGGGTCAGACAAATCAGGCTGCTGTCTCCATTTCCTGGCGGTTCTGCCCGACACCTGTTCTCTGGTTAATAAAGTATTTTTGTGGCTAAAGTATAAAACGACCGAGCTATATGATTTTTCCATGTTAATTTTCAATTCTAATCTGGTATTAACTGGCGCAAGCTCTCACTCAGTCTGATAAATTCATCGATACTGACAGTTTCCGAACGCCGTTTTTCGTCGATCCCCAGTTCGCTTAATTTTAAAGAAACAGTTTCTTTGGAAAGCTGCAAACCGGCTGAAAGAGAATTGGCCATGGTTTTGCGCCGCTGGCCGAAGCCGGCTTTGACTATTTTCAGAAAAGTCTTCTTATCGCTGATCCCCGGATAAGCACGCAGGCGCAAGCGGACAAGAGCCGAGTTGACCTTGGGCACCGGCCAAAAGGCCTCTGCCGGTACTCTCATAACTTTCTCGGCCTCAGCCGCAATCTGAACAGCTATTGACAATACCCCATATGCTTTACCACCTGGCCGGGCTGCCAGCCGATCAGCCACTTCCTCCTGCACCATGATCGTCATACCTGATAAATAAGCACTTTGCTCTAAAAAATGCATGATCAGGGGACTTGTAATATAGTAAGGCAGGTTGCCTATCAGAAAGCCCTGGGCTTTTCCCCAGAGCTGAGTCAGCTTAAGCTGCAAGGCATCACCATTGATAATTTCCACCGGCAAGCCCTGCAGTTCCCGCTGCAGGATCTCAATCTTCTTGCTGTCAAGTTCCACTGCCCACATTTTTCTGACCTGCCTGGCCAAGATCCTGGTCAGAACTCCCAGACCGGGGCCAACCTCAACCAGGAGTGTCTCAGGTTTTAGCTCACTGGCCAGGACTATTTGTTCGATCACATTATCGTCAATCAAAAAGTTTTGCCCCATAGACTTATAGGCCCGGGCTCCCCGCCGCAATAGACGCTGTGTATAATCAAGAGCACTCTCCAAGTCCGGCTACCTCCTTGAGCGCCTGCCAAAATTGCTCGCGGCTGATCCCAAAACGGGTCAGCCGATGCAGGAACTGTTTGGCATTAGCATCACCTATTCCCAGATATCTTCCCAGGACAGACCTTTTTTCAGCAGCCTGCATCTGTCCGCTTAAACCGGCTGCAGCCAGATCCTGTAAGGTAACGGCTTCATCTGCTCCTAATTCAATCCTTTCCCCCTGGATATGCGCAAAAACCCGCCTAATTTCCTCTAAGGTAGCGTTTTCTACGCCAATATCTCCATCTTTCAGAGCAGCCTTTTTAGCCAAAAAAACATGTTTCGCTTCCGGAACCCGCCTTTGAATCCGTTGTCTGATTTGTTCCCCGACCGTATCGGGATCTGTGAAAATGATAACCCCTTGATGTTTTGCCATCTCTGCAATATAGCTGAGTTTCTCTGCCGTCAGACCATAGCCCTCAGTCCAAATGATATCTACCTCTCCGAGGGCCCGCCTGACTATATGGGCATCATTTTTACCCTCAACAACTATCAATTCCCTGATCACTCTGCTTCCCCCTGTAATAGATAAAGGAAGCCCCTCTGCTGCAGTTGCTTCCTTATCTTACTCTAATACAATGCTCATTTGACACAAATATCAATTATTGTCTAATTATTTCCTTTATGCTATTCTGCTATTATGTTTTTAGCACCATTATCCTTTGTTTGCCTTATCAGGCCGATATTTCCTTACGGCTAATTTCCTGCTTTCAGTCTGATCTCAGGTCCTAATTTATTGAATATAAACAACAACCGGTCTGGCTCCCCAGGAACGGGCAGCTTCTATGGAATTCATATAAAGATCGATTCTGTTACCGCGAATAAGTCCGCCGGTATCCAAAGCTGTTGCCGATCCATAGCCTTCTACATAAAGCTTTGTCCCCAAAGGTATTACCCTGGGATCGACTGCCACAACACCCCAGCGCACGGGAGCCCCACTGGCCGTAATCCCGCCTGGATGGGTATAAGCTGTCGCCGTCATCAGATAAGCCCTCCGGAAACTAATATTGCTGCCCCCGCGGGAGATTGTCGTTTGACTGCCTCTGGAAACAACTTGGCTGACAGGTTCTGAGACGATCCGTTGATTTAAAACTTCCCGTTCAACCTCTTTGCTGTCTTCCATCGTAACTTTTACTGTCTGTTCCTGAAGACCGTTGGCACCGCTGTTAAGCGGTCGGTCGGGTAATCCCACAGGAAAATCGGCATTTTGGACAACTGTCTGATAAGGTATCTCGCTTTGCGTTGTCTCCACCTGTTCCACAACCCGGACAACTTTTATGGTATCGCCGGCTACCACTGTGTGATCCAGAGGCAGAGAAACCTTATCCTTCTCTCCCAGAGTGATTCCCAGTTTAACCAGGGCTTCGGCAACAGTCCGCGGGGTCAGGTAGGTATCCAGTTCCCGGCTATCTGCCTGAATTCGTATAGGCAAAACCCGACGGACGTTAATTTTCATATTGGCCGCCACGGAATCCGAGCGCGAAATATCGACTTCATCAATATCCTTAACTCCTAAACCATAACGCTGGGACAATTCCTGTAGAGCTTCACCCACAGTATCTTCTGTTGTTCTTGCCCTAAAACTTTGAGTATCCACCTTGAGGAAAACTGGTTTACTCCTTGTCACCTGAACCGTCAAATCCTTCGTCAGCAAGGTATTCCGGTCAGGTACAACAATATCTTCCGGGTAAATATTTAATAAGGTGTGTGTTAAAGCCCCGCCAACAGTTCGGGATATTGAGGAAACCCGCACTGTTTTTCCGTCAATGTTGATAAATAATGTCTTGGTGTTGAGTATAGCGGCGATTAAGGGTATTGCTAATAAAATAATCGTCGCTACTACTATTTGTGCCAAACGAGAAGTTCGAACCCTATATACAAATCGAACAGGGATCTGCCTTATCATTCTACCACTCCAATTATTTACTTTACTCGGAACCTGAGACCAATGGCTTAGGACCTCAGCCTCATTTTAGCGGATGATTATCAGCTTGTCAAAGATTATCCCTTAATATTGTCTATTTTAACATTATATTACTGATTACAAATAATCTCTCCTTCATTCGGTTCTGAAAAACCTGCGGGCATTGTCAGTGGCCAAGGTGGCAATTTGTTCAAAAGACATACCTCTGATTTCAGCCATTTTGGCAATAACTTCCCGGACAAAAGCCGGTTCATTGCGCTGTCCCCGATGGGGTTCAGGTGTCAGATAAGGCGAGTCGGTCTCCACAAAAAAGCGGTCCAGTGGTATATGGCGGGCCACTTCCACAGAATGGCGGGCATTTTTGTAAGTCAAAGGCCCAGCAAAAGAAAGATAATAACCTTGTTTTAAAAAGACCTTGGCCATTTCCCAGGAACTGGAATAACAGTGGAAAGCTCCGCCATGTGCCGGAGGATGCTCCCGGACAATTTTCATAACATCATCATAAGCATCCCTGCTATGAATTACAATTGGTAATCCCGCCTGATTGGCTAATTCAATCTGCTGAATAAAGACTTCAATTTGAGTGGCGCGCGGAGACAGGTTGCGGTAATAATCCAGACCGATTTCCCCCCAGGCCAGTACCTTGGGCTTCTTAGCTAGCTGCAGAAGACTTGGCCAGGTATCGGCAGTGACCTCTACGGCATTGTGGGGATGAACTCCGATGGCAGCATAAATAAACTCATAGTCCTGAGCCAGCTGCACAGAGCGCTGGGAGGAAGGGAGATTAAAGCCTACATTAGTAATGCGGGTAACACCCGCTAGCCTGGCCCGCTCGCTGACCCCGGCAAAATATTTTTTTTGAAAACGCGGATCATCCAAATGGGCATGTGTATCCCAAATCATTTTACTCGTGCCCCCCCAGGAATATCTTTATCCAAAGTTAAAGCTTCCAGTTTATCACCATGAGATGCCGCCAGAATCATGCCATGGGAGACAATTCCCCGCAGTTTAACCGGTTTGAGATTGGCCACAATAACTATCCGGCGGTTCAGCAGATCCTCAGGGGCATAATGCTGGGCAATACCTGCCACTATCGTACGGGTTTCCCCGGCTATCTCCACTTCCAACTTCAAAAGTTTATCTGTCTTCGCTACTTTCTCTGCGTGCAGAACTTTGGCTACTCTTAAGTCCAGTTTGGCAAAATCCTCTATCTCTATTTCCTCTTTGAAAGGCTCGAAAACCTCGGCAGCAGTTTCAACAGGTTGAGCAGCAGCAGCTTCAGTCTCCACAGTTGGCGCAGCATGATCAGCAGGTAAATTTTCCATTTTGTTTTCTCCTTCCTGTTCTGTCAATTTGGTAATATCGATCCGCGGAAAGATGGGCTGGCCTTTGTGTACAGTCGTGCCGACAGAGAGGATATTCCAGTTGGAGCTGTCTTCCCACCGGAGCAGTTCAGGGCCACAGTTTAATAAGGACCACAGTTTCGGCGGCAAACCCGGCATAAAGGATGCACAAAATATACCCAGAATTCTGATACACTCAGCAAAAGTATAGAGCACGGTATCAAGCCTCCCGGCAGAATTCTGATCTTTAGCCAAATTCCAGGGTTCTGTTTCGTCCACATACTTATTGCAGCGCGCTACAAAGCGCCAAATCTGTTCCAAAGCTCCGGCCGGATCATAAGATTCCATCCGTTCCTGGACATTTTCCTTGACCTGAATACTCAAAGCCCGGATTTCCTGCTCCAGGGGACTATCCTGGACTGGCCGGGGAAGCACACCCTGCCGGTATTTGACGATCATAGCCAGAGTGCGGGAAATAAAATTGCCTAAGTCATTGGCTAAATCACTGTTGAAACGCTCTACCAGATTATCCTCGGAATATATCCCATCCGAGCCGGCAGCTAGTTCCCGCAGGAGGAAATAGCGGATAGCATCAGAACCATACCTTCTGATCAGTTCAAAGGAATCCTGAACATTGCCGCGGGATTTGGAGATTTTCCCGCCTTCCCTGCTCAGAAACCAACCGTGACCGTAAATAACTTTCGGCAGGGGAATATCCAAAGCCAGGAGAATAATCGGCCAGATCACGCTATGGAAGCGCACAATATCCTTGCCCATCAAATGAACATCGGCCGGCCAATACTTTTTGTATTTTTCCCCATCAGGATAACCGAGGGCCGAAATATAGTTAATCAGGGCATCAAGCCAGACATAAACATAATGTCGGGGATCAAAGGGCACTTGAATGCCCCACTTTAAAGTAGTCCGCGAAACGCTGAGATCTTCCAGCCCGTTTTCGATAAACCGAATCATTTCATTTCTGCGGGAGGCAGGCTGAATAAAACCCGGATTTTCCTGGATATGGCGGAGCAGCAGATCCTGATATTTGGAAAGACGGAAAAAATAACTTTCTTCCTTTAGCAATTCCGGTTCACGCCCGCAGTCAGGATTGGGGCATTTGCCATCCACCAGCTTGCTTTCGGTCCAGAAGGTTTCACACGGCGTACAGTACCAGCCCTGATACTCTGCTTTATAGATATCTCCCTGTTCATAAAGCCTGGTAAATATCTCTCTGACAACGACATGGTGCCGCTCCTCTGTCGTCCTGATAAAATCATCATTGGTAATATCCAGCTGCTGCCAGAGCGCCTGGAAGCGTTCCACGATGCCATCGACATAGACGTGAGGATCTACATTCAGTGCCTCGGCAGTGCGCAATATTTTCTGGGCATTTTCGTCTGTGCCGGTTAAGAAATAAACATCCTTCCCTCGCAGGCGCTGATAACGAGCCAAGGCATCGGCGGCAACTGTCGTATAGGCAGTGCCGATATGAGGGCTGGAATTGGGATAAAAGATCGGTGTGGTTATATAATATTTCACTTTGCATCTCCTCTTTATGTA
>DATMYJ010000071.1:0-2863 GCA_035561015.1 Desulfitobacteriaceae bacterium
GCTTATTGTAATTCCAGTTTTAAAACACAAATTATCGCTTTAGTACCAGTTCCAGGGATAGACCATAGAAATTTGATTGGGAATAAACGAAATATAAAATGCTGAGTTGTTGTGAGGAAATGTGTTCTGTCGGTACCGACAGTGTACATATTGCATATTGTTAAATAACCTTATCAGCCAAACAGCTCATGAGCCAGGCTTGGCTCATGAGCTGTTCTCCTATTTATCTGGTTTGTTTGACAAACAGATTTTATCCAGACAAACAGGGAGGTTGATCATTATGGAATTCAGGCAGATTTATACTCCAGGATTAGCCCATCTTTCCTATCTTATCAGCGGTAAGACTTCCTGTATTGTTGTAGATCCGGCCCGTGATGTATCCCGTTATTTGCAGATTGCGGAAACTATGCAGGTCCCGATCACCGCTGTTATTTTAACTCATCTCCATGCTGACTTTATCTCAGGACACATAGAACTGGCGCAAATCCCTGAGGCAGAAATCTTCATCTCTAAAAAGGCTGAGGCTGCATTTCCCCATTATGGACTAAGTGACGGGGAGGAATTTAAATTAGATCAATTCCTAATAAAAATGCTGGAAACCCCGGGCCATACCCCGGAAAGCTCAGTCTTTGCAGTTTCCGACTTAGAGAGGGGACCTGTCCCGACACTTATCTTCAGTGGGGATACCCTTTTGGTTGGTGATGTGGGCCGACCGGATCTTTTCCCTTACATTAAGGAAGAACTGGCCTTATTTCTGTACCACAGCCTGCGCCGGATCGAAAAACTCGGTGATTATCTGGAGGTTTATCCTGCCCATGGTGCTGGTTCTTTGTGCGGTAAGAAACTTTCCGCTAAATTATTATCCACTATTGGGACAGAGCGTCTGTATAATGGACCTTTAAATATTCATCCTGAGGAGGAGTTTGTCAGACAGCTTTTGCTGGGGATGCCTGAAGTGCCTGATTATTTCAGCCGCTGCTCCAGGATTAATCGTTTGGGCCCAGCTCTGGTCAGTGATTTACTCAAGCCCAAAGCCTGTGATCCTCGGGAATTCCTGAGGCTGGCCATTAACGGATGTCTTGTTGTTGATACCAGAGACCCGCTTCCTTTTTGTGCAGCGCATATCCCGGGAGCATATGCTCTTAGTCTTAAAGGTAATTTTGCAACTTATGCCGGCTGGGTCCTATCTCAGGAAAAGCCCCTGCTGCTTGTAGTAGAGTCGAAAAAAGACCTGGAGGCAGCGCTCAGCGGCCTCTACAGTGTTGGGCTTGATAATATAGCCGGTTATTTATTTGGTGGGATGACAACTTGGGCTGCCAGCGGGCTAAAAACTGCCAAAATTGAAAATATTTCAGCAGAGGAACTCCAGGTGCGCTTACAGACCAGAGAAATTATTCTGGTGGACGTGCGTTTAAAAAGCGAGTTTGATCTAGCTCATATTTTTGGTTCTATTCATGTTCCTGCCCCAGATGTGCGACGTCGCTACTGGGAATGGGAGGACAGCGATAAACCCGTAGCTTTTATCTGTAATACAGGAAGCCGTTCGCTCTTGGCTGCCAGCCTCATGCTGAGATACAGCCGTCCTAAAAAGGTAATAAATGTAATGGGTGGTACAGAAGCTTGGGCAAAAATGGGCTATCCTCTAGTCAGTACAGAGAGCTAGTTTTTGATGTTACATATAATCAAAGCTTGATTGCTGGTCTGCCGGCGTTTGCAGCAGACCAGCAATTATTTCAGCAAAAGATATCTTGGATACAGCAACAGAAGATTGAAAAGGCCAGATTGTTCATGTATAATTCTAGCTAATAAACATATTTGATACCTAGTCTGGAAATTCAAACAAAAATGAAGTTATATCTGGCTAAGTTCTCCAATTCCGAATTTTATTTAAGGTGGGAGGAGTATTATGTTTACACGAATAATCATTGCTTCAGAAACATCGCCGGATGCTTTTTATGTACTTAAACAGCTCAAGAGATTACAAAAATTGGGAGCTAAGGAATGTTTACTTCTGCAATGTCTGCAGCCCCATGAAATCAAAGCAACGTTATCGCCCCATTTCAATGCTATTTTGGAAGAGAATCTTAATAAACAGAAGGAAGTTTTACTCGAACAGGGTTTTAAAGTTCAAACCCGCGTGGTTTCTGGCCATATCAGGAAGGAAGTAACCCGCATTGCCGTGGAAGAAGATTATTCCATCATTGTTGCTGGAGCGGCTGAGTATTCCCTGATTGGTGAAGTTTTATTTGGTGTCGTTGCCCATGAGATTATTCACCAGGCCAGTAAACCCGTGTTATTGATCAGAATTCCTTATAGACCTGAGGAAGATTTGAGCACCATGCCGGAAATCGATATAACCAGTCATGTTTTATTCCCCACTGACTTCTCGGAAAATGCCGGTCTTGCTTTTGAGTATGTGAAAAAAATGGTCACAGATGGGGTCAATAAGATAACACTTATTCACGTTCAGGATCCTTCTCATATTAATCCGCGTTTGGCTCATCGTCTTGAAAAATACAATGTAATCGATACAAAGGAAGAAGTTGCCAAGGAAGAATTATTGGCTGCCGAACGCCTGGAAAAATTCAATATTACTGATACTCAGAGACTGGAGGATATGAAAAAAGAATTACAAAACTTAGGAAGTGCAGAAATAGATATCCAATTGCTCTGCGGCTCCCCCTCAGTTGAAATCATGAGAGTTGTTAATGAGCAGAAGATACCTTTGGTCGTTATGGGTAGTCAGGGCCGCGGTTTTGTCAAAGAAGTTTACTTGGGCAGTGTCAGTAACAATCTGACAAGACATTCATCAGCTTCAATCCTTCTGATCCCGATCAAAAGATAATAAATTATATGCCTATTC
>DATMYJ010000072.1:0-3749 GCA_035561015.1 Desulfitobacteriaceae bacterium
TTCATAGAGCTTAGAATTCATCTTTACTTGTTGGGTTGTTCAATATACCAAAGGCAGTCGCTGCGGTAAAAATTAGAGTGGTCAGCTCTTTGAAGCTGTCCTCAGTCAAACCGATTGGTTGAAGCAAGCTATAGGTTTTCAAAACAAATAATACCAATGCAATTAGAGCTCCCCAGGCTATCGGACTTTTAAATCTGTTTTGATTCATCACTTATACCTCCATGAAGTTTTATTACCCGATTCTTTTTCCTACAGCTGCGACCGTCGCGAACCAATCAGCCCCGGACAGAATAGTTTGATTTGGGTGATTGACCTCACTGCCGCCTATAACAAACAAGTGTTTGGCCTTCTGGGTTGCAGCCGGCGGATTGCCATTGCTGTTACGCATAAAAATGCTAACCTCATTATTCAAGGTTGCCGCCAGGCGCTGGGCCGGTACAAAATCATCCGGTCCAAAGATCAAGATTCCTTCATCTATACTCTCATTTCCCTTCATTATATTAATAACTTCATTAATATAACGTTCATATTGAAAGTTGTTTCCTGGACAATCAGTCGCGTATTGATCACCAACAGCCCACGCTGCTTCTTTAATACCGTTAACAATACCCCAAATAATATCTTTACCCCACTGCAGCGCTTGCTCAGGTAAGTTCTTGATCCAGGTTATTGCGGCGGTAATGCCGTTTACAATGGCGTCCTTAACCCCGGTCACTGTGTTAACTACTCCGTTTTTCATGTAAGTAAATATACTTACGGCCAAGTTATAAAGGTTCTGAGGCAAGGCGGCAAACCAATTAAGCAGCCCATTCCAGATATCCTTTGCCCCTTGGACAATCCCATTCCAGAAGGCTGTTATCCAGACTTTAAAACTTTCCCAAGCGGCTGTCGCTATGTTCTTTATCCCAGCCCATACAGTAGTTAAAAACCCGGATATAACCTGAAGCGCCCCTGAGAAAACCAGCTTTATTCCTTCCCAAATCTGAGAAAAAGCTGCTTTGAGATTATTCCAAATCCCTTGAGTGTCTTTACTTAGGTTAGTAAAGTTCCCAGTCACCAGATCAATTATCAAGAGGATTGCTCCAAGAAATATAGTTTTAATCAAATTCCAAATGCCGGTGAAATAAAGTTTGTAGCCCTCAAATATTGCCATTATGCCGGTTTTCATGTAGTTCCAGAGGTTAATTATCCCGGTAATAAAAGGCTTAATTATGTCCAAAACTACGCCAACTATCGCATTCCAGGCAGCCACCACACCTGCCTTAATCCCGGCCCATAGGTTCGTGAAGAAAGCTCCGGCACCATTCCAGGCACTTCTAAACGCATTAACAGCGCTGCTCCAGACATTAGAAAAGAAACTCCCGGCATCGGCAAATGTCTGCTTTATGCCGGCCCATAGACCTGCAAAGAACACCTTGATACCATCCCAGTGCTTATAAATCTCATACCCTGCAAAAGCCAGCACGCCGATTGCCGCAACTACAGCCAACACTGGCACAACAAGAGCACCCATAGAAATCCCAAGGCCACCAAGGACTGGACTTAAAGTACCAAAAGCAAGCGAGAGGGTATTAAAGACGCTGGCGC
The DNA here is from genome assembly GCA_035561015.1 of Desulfitobacteriaceae bacterium. Lineage (GTDB taxonomy): Bacteria > Bacillota > Desulfitobacteriia > Desulfitobacteriales > Desulfitobacteriaceae > UBA2264. The sequence continues at coordinate 1,588 of DATMYJ010000072.1, forward strand.
CCCCAACTAAGGTACCTAAAGCCGCCGCAATCCCAAGGATTGCCGCTGTGAAATTCGGATTCTCTTTGACAAATGAAGCAATTGGAACCACAATAGCTGCGAGTGATTTTGCTAAATCAGCCAATATGGGCAATAGCGCTGTTCCAATAGCTGTTTTGGCTGCGCTCATTTGGTTTTCCATTTGCTTCATCTGGCCGCTATAAGTACCCAATTGAGCTTGAGCAGAGCCGCCGAAACGCTCATTTAACCGCTGCTGAACATCAGCCATGCTTGATCGCCTAGTCCAATGCCCTAATCAATACAAATAGCATGCGGTCAATAGTTAACTCCTTCACTGTGTCAAACAGCCTCTCGCCTTTTGATTGATGTTGTACTCCTGCCTGTCCAAGTCGATGAGGAGGTTGCCCCACTCCTCAGCCACTTCGATTTCGATGATTTCGTTAGCAAATTCATACTTGATTTTCATCTTTTGCTCCTTCTCACCGGGAAGGAGCCTTGTAAGTACAAAGAGCCGTCTGCGTACTAAACAAAAAAGCCGAGTGATATACTAATTGCTTAGTACTCACCCGGCTATTTGGTAGCTCACATTCGGCTCCGTTGCTCGGTGTGTTTCTTATGTTTTGTTTCCCACTATTTAATTCTTATATTTATTTAATTTCCATTATCTTGATCTCATTCTGCTTGCCCAGAACGTAGAGCAATTTTCTGCACTCCGGGCATTTGATGATTAACTCAATTTCCTCGGATCTCAAATCAAATAAACGGTGCCTGCATATGCGGCACTTCACTTGTTCTCCCATGTCAGTCCTCCTTGCCCCTGATTCTTGAATTTTCTCACTGATACATCACCCCAGGCATAATTACCTCATGTACTCCCCGCCCTGGCATTTTAAGATCACCCATAAGCACAGCTTGATAAATCGAACGTTTGCCGAAGCGGGCTCGGATGCTCTCAATAGCGTCCTCCAATCGCTCCCGCCGTTCCTTTTTAGCGAAGTTGTCAAATAGATTTAGCTGCTCCGGTAGAGACTTGGGAACAAGGTTAATCGCTCTGACGGTTAGCGCCCGGATATTAGCATGCCATTGATAATTTTCCTCAAACAGAGACCGGGCCTTGCGCGCGATCTCCATCGGGCTTTGGGTAACTGCGTTAAGCTGTGCCTGATGCTGTTTATACAGGAGATCCTTGTCTTTAACCGTAATCTGCACACCTTTAGCACCGAGTTCATGCACCCGCAGCTTATGTCCGATATCCTGGGACAGCTCCAGCATGACCTTCCAGACTTCCTCGTTGTTTTCCAGGTCGGCAGTACAGGTAATCCCGTGCCCAATAGACTTTACCGGCGAGTGGTAGTCAAGATTCATTACCCGGGAGGTATCATGCCCGCTGGCATAAATCCATAATTGCAGGCCGTTTTTGCCAAAAAGCCGTTGTAAAAAATCGGGGCCGGCGGAGGCGATGTCGCCGATTGTGCGTATGTTATAACCTGCAAGTTTCCTCTTGGTGGCCCTTCCCACGTAGAGTAATTCCCCGGCGGGGAGCTGCCAGATCTTTTCCTTAAAATCCTCTGCGCAGATAACCGTGATAGCGTCAGGCTTTTTCATGTCTGAGCCAAGTTTGGCAAAGATCTTGTTAAAAGAGACACCGATACTTACAGTCATTCCTAATTCCTCGCGGACCGTTTTCCTGATCTCTTCAGCAATTTCTAGTCCCGTACCCTTCAGGCTTTGAGTGCTGGTAACATCCAGCCAACATTCGTCCATGCCATATGGTTCGACTTGGTCTGTATACCGTTGATATATCTCACGGGTCAACTTGGAAAAGCGCAGATACTGTTCATATTGCGGCGGCACAACAATAAGTCCTGGGCACAGCCGCTGTGCCTCCCAGTTGACCATGCCGGTTTTTACTCCTGCTTTCTTGGCCGCCTCCGACTTTGCGAGCACTATGCCGTGCCGGTCTTCCGTACTGCCGCAAACAGCCACAGCTTTTCCCCTAAGTTTGGGATCAAGCATCATCTCCACTGATGCGTAGAAGGAGTTTAAGTCACTGTGTAGAATAACTCGTCTTTTTTCCAACTTCTTACACCTTCTCCCTGAATATCTTCGCTAAACTTCTTGAATATACGGTAATTCCTATTGACATAAACATATACAGGAAG
>DATMYJ010000073.1:0-2218 GCA_035561015.1 Desulfitobacteriaceae bacterium
GATATATTCCCTCCTATGACCAGAATTTAATCATTATCTCCGAAGGATAATGCATCCATATCTCTAATTCCTTAGCTAATTCAGGTAGAAGCCTCTAATATCACCCCAACGAAAGCTCTACAATCCCACTGATTGTACAGAGGAAATTTGGGAAATAGGCTGCGAGCTCTTTGATGAGTTATGGAAGGCTCATCCACTAAGGCATATGGGGCTTAGGGTGTCGGAGCTATGCCAAAATGATTTTGTCCAAACCTCCCTATTTGGTAGGAACTACGAAAAACAAGCTAAAGTCGATCGAGCTTTTGATTTCATTCGGGTAAAGTATGGCTCATCTGCTATTTATAGATCAGTTTTTCTCCATAGCGGTCTCCATTCAATTACTGGTGGCGTGATTGAAAATGAAGATTATCCCATGATGACTAGTCTTCTCTAAAAAGAATATGGATAATATAATGTTTATATAGAGGTATTAACCGTTTTTAGAAGGATGCTGCCAAGGTCTCTCACTTGGGAGGATGGGCATCAATATCTAATTGACCGGGTAGTAGCGATCTCTCCGGCAGCAGCTTTAAAAGCTGGGGGGCAGGGTGACCGTTATACTGTCCGTATCCAGGGTAAGGATAAATATCTCTTTTTTGAGCGCAATGCCATTAGCGGGGGCAATAATCTTGGGCGCTGGTTTGTGGAAAGGCGATAAATCAAATCAAATTAATAATACCCAAACTGAACCTTTCATACAATGAGCATCGTTTAAGAACAAATGGAGGTGGGTAAATGCAGACTACAGCTATAATAGTAGCCTTGGTTTTGTTTGTTCTGGGGCTTCTGGGAACTGTCCTGCCTATTTTACCCTGCGCCATCCTCATCTACGGTGGTATGTTCCTCTATGGGGTCATAACTCAGTTCTCAACCCTGGACGCCAATTTTTTTCTCATCCAAGCTTTAATCCTGGTTTTGATCTTAGCAATTGATTTTCTGGCTTCTGCTGCCGGTACCCGCCAGTTCGAAGGCAGCAGACAGGCTGTCTGGGGCGCAGTCATAGGAACTGTCCTGGGCCTGCTCGTCTTCGGACCGCTGGGAATCATTATTGGTCCTTTCTTAGGTGCTGTAATAGCTGAATTTATGTACCACCCAAACTTGAACCATGCAATCCGGGTTGGTTTCGGCACTCTAATCGGTTTTGTCGACGGTACAATTTTAAAATTAGGTGTTGAAATCATTATGATTATCTATTTCTTTATCAAGATCTGAGTACTCAACCAGGTTATTCGCTATTCACGAGGTAGCCGCTTTGTAGGCAAGGCTGGCGGTTAGGTGACCAGATACACTATCCGGGTTTCTGGGAGTAACTGATATTTGTTCTTTGAGAGAAAGTGATCAGGATAACTATGCGAACAAAAGATAACGATATTTTTAGGACTACTTGAACTAAACGATCTGCCGCGCCTAAATAATAATCAAATAATAGCAGATTTTTATCCATTTCGACTAAAAACCGCTGTGATACAAATATTTTATTTTGATGTTTCAATTTTCTATTGTTATCACCTCATAATGTTTAGACAATAATTATTGCTACCTATTGGGAAAGAAAATAATCGAAAGCAAAAATGAGAGGAAGGATTAGTATTATGAAATTTCGATTTGACCATAATAATATTAATGTTTTCGACCTTGAAAAAAGCCTTAAGTTCTACAAGGAAGCCTTAGGACTAATGGAGGTTAAAAGACATGAACAGGCAGAAGGAGAATTTATCCTTGTTTATCTTGGAGACGGTGCTACTCAACATAGATTGGAGCTGACTTGGTTGAAGGAGAGAACCAAAACCTATGACTTAGGAGAAAACGAATTCCACGTTGCTTTTCGTGTCGACGATTTTGAAGCAGCCTATGAACATCACAAGCAAATGAGTTGTATCTGTTACGAGAACAAGGAAATGGGTATATATTTCATTAATGATCCAGATAATTACTGGGTAGAAATTATGCCTACCGAACTTCATTTTAAAAAATAATAAATATAATGATTCTGATGCTGAAACCCCTGTTTTTGCCTCCAACAGACTGCATATAGAGTAATGCATTGAAGCTTAACACTGTATATAGCATGTAAAATCGCAAAATGGTACTTTTTGCACTAGAATCATATAATTAGTTTGCTTTTTTCAGACCAAGATGCTGTAATCACCTGCCAGGACCATAATGCTGTTTGTTAAAC
>DATMYJ010000074.1:0-4068 GCA_035561015.1 Desulfitobacteriaceae bacterium
GAAAAATGTATTATCCGGGAGGAAGGCGGCCGAAAAAGGTCGATCTGTTCGGCCTGTGAATTTGTGCATTACAAGAACCCTTATCCCGCTGTATCGGTGCTGGTGGCTGATAACGATCTGGTTCTGTTGGGGAGACGGGCACCGGGCAGTTTTTTAGCAGGGAAATGGTGTTTGCCTTGCGGCTATATCGAGTTTGACGAGGATTTTATTACCGCCGGCAAGCGTGAAGTCAAAGAAGAGACAGGGCTGGATATCACGGTCGGATCAGTAATCAATGTCTGTTCCAATTATTTGGCTCCTAATCTGCATTCTCTGGTCATTGTTTTACTGGCCCAGGCTGTTGGCGGAGAATTATGCCCTGGCGATGACATAGACAGCCTGCAATGGTTCAAGATGGCGGGAGCGCTGCCGCAGATGGCTTTTTCCGCAGATATTCATATCATCGAAAGGTTTCATAGGACTCAAATAAACGGACTGCAAATAGACTTTGATTTTATTTAAAGCCTTGTATTTTTATTCGTTCTCGACATTTTTGGGTAAGCCAGGCATCTGCCTCGAAGATTTGTATATAACACCTGGAATGAGAGGCAAAGGATTTGGTAAAATAAGGCTTTCCTTTCTGGCTAAACTTGCTCTTGCCCGAAAATGGGCCCGGCTTGAATGGTCCTGTCTGGACTGGAACGAACCGTCTCTTGAATTATCTAAAGGATTGGGTGCCGTTTCCCTTGAGGACTGGACAATGTACAGACTGAGCGGCAAGACCCTGGAAGATTTGGCAGGAAGTTATTGATAAATCTGATTGACAATATTCTGTCAGGAATAATATACTTATAGGGATTATGGGGACAGTTTATGATCGCTTGGGTAAAGACAATACCTGGGTGGTTTTTATTTTAAGGAGGTAATTTAATGAAGACTTTGGTATTAAAATACGGGTGTAATCCCAATCAGAAACCGGCTGAAATAAGATCAATCAGCGGGGAACTTCCCTTTCAGGTCTTAAACGGCAATCCCGGTTACATTAACTTTATGGATGCCTTGAATTCCTGGCAGCTTGTGAAAGAATTGAAAATAGCTTTGAATATGCCGGCTGCTGCATCCTTCAAACATGTGAGTCCGGCCGGAGCGGCCTTAGGTTTGCCCTTGACTGATGATGAAAAAAAGGCCTGCTTTGTCGAAGATATAGATTTGTCTCCCATTGCAGCAGCCTATGCCCGCGCCAGAGGCGCTGACAGGATGTCATCATTTGGGGATTGGGCCGCTATGAGCGACATAGTGGATAAAGCAACGGCTCTTGTTTTGAAAAGGGAAGTGTCGGACGGCATTATCGCTCCGGGATATACCCCTGAAGCTCTGGAAATACTTAAACAGAAAAAAGGCGGAAAATATAATATTGTAGAAATTGATCCCGCCTACGACCCCCCCGCCCTCGAAACAAAACAGATCTACGGGGTCGAGTTTATTCAGCAAAAGAACAGTATTATTCCCGGAGCCAAAGATTTGGAAAACGTTGTGACGACCAATAAGAATCTGCCGGAAGAGGCCAAGAGGGATCTGATACTGGCTATGCTGACTCTCAAATATACGCAGTCCAATTCTGTGTGCTATGTTTTCAATGGCCAGGTAATCGGTGTCGGGGCCGGCCAACAATCAAGAATACACTGCACCCGGCTGGCAGGAGAAAAAACCGATATCTGGTATCTCAAACAGCACCCCAGGGTCCTAGATCTGCAATTCAAGGAAAAGGTAGGCAGACCTGAGCGGGATAATGCCCTCGATTTATTTGTCAGAAAAGATGCGGCCGAATACGAACTGAATATGTTGCATGATTTATTGGAAGAAGTTCCGGCACGTCTTACCGATAATGAGCGGGAGATCTGGCTGCAAGGCTTGAAAAACGTAACCCTGGGTTCGGATGGCTTCTTTCCCTTCAGAGACAATATAGACCGGGCCGCCAAAAGTGGTGTTAAATATGTAGTACAGCCGGGTGGTTCAGTCAGAGACGACATTGTGATAAATTCCTGTAATGAATATGATATGGTCATGGTTATGACGGGAATAAGACTGTTTCATCATTAAAATAACCTTGTTAATTTGCTTAGGGCTTATTAAATTACAGAGGAAGGCTGCTCTATGGAAAATAATACTCCCACCAGAGCACAGGCTTTGGAACTATTAAAAAAATATAATCAGAATGATTCGCTGATAAAACATGCGCTTGCAGTGGAGGCAGTTATGCTGCACTTTGCTGATTTATTGCAGGTTGCCGACAAGGAGGCCTGGGGAATAATCGGGCTTGTTCATGATCTTGATTATGAGCAGTATCCCGAAGAGCATTGTGCCAAAACCAGAGAGATATTACAGGCAGAGCAATGGCCGGAAAAATATATCCGGGCAATCGAAAGCCATGGCTGGGGCTTGGTCAACGATATCAAACCTGTGGAAGACTTGGAGAAAGTTCTGTATACTGTTGATGAACTCACCGGCTTAATAACTGCTGTTGTTCTTCTCAGGCCAAGCAAAAGTATTCTGGATTTACAAGCCCAGTCTGTAAAAAAGAAATGGAAACAAAAAGGATTTGCTGCCGGGGTCAATAGGGATGTTATCATTGCCGGTGCGGAGATGTTGGGAATGGAGCTGGGCACAGTTATTTCCGAAACTATCATTGGAATGCAGAAGGCAGCAGCAGAAATTGGGTTGAAGGGTGAACTGTAACTTTATGTTCATTTAGTAATGGCACAAGGTTGATTGTTGAAGTTCGAGATTTTAGCGACTATGTATTTGCATCTGTTTCAGAACTGCTTATTAAAGATGAGCATATATGATTTCTTTCACAGAAAAAGAGCTGAACGCAAAATTAGGTTTTGAGTTCAGCTCTTTTTTGTTAGATAATATCTGAACATTTTGAATTATGGAACATTAAGGGATTGCCTTGCAGAGCTTGAAAAATATGTTACAATGTCATTGTGAATAAATTATCTTTCACAATCCCTTCTGAATAGATTCTATTTTTTTATTTAAGAAAATAGAATACTGGTTATTAACTATTTAACTAGTGAATCCATAAGTATCGCAGGAGCTGTTCTAATTTTTCAACAAGAATTTCTGGGAGGTAGTAAATATGGAATTTACACAGGAGAAGGCTAAGATCGGCTTTATTGGAACAGGGGTTATGGGAAAAAGCATGGCGGAAAATTTGCTCAAGGCAGGATATCGGGTTACTATTTGTGATCGGGATAAAGCTAAAGCTGAGGAACTCATTGAACGGGGAGCTGATTGGCAGGAGTGCGTAAGTGATATAGCCTCAGAGAACAACCTTATCATTACTGTCCTGGCTGATCCCAAAGATGTGGAAGAAGTATATTTCGGAACTGAAGGAATATTTAAATATGCTGCTCCAGGTACATATCTGATTGATATGACAACTTCAACTCCTTTGCTGGCCAAAAGGATTTACAATGGAGCCAATGCTAAAGGATTGTTTGCCCTGGATGCCCCAGTTTCCGCCGTAAATGCGGGGGCTAAGGAATCCAAACTGTCCATCATGGTGGGAGGAGATCAAACTGCGTTTGATGCTGTTAAGCCCATTCTGAATGTTATGGGTATGAACATAGTTTTGCAGGGTGGAGCAGGAGCCGGTCAGAACACAAAAATGTGCAGCCAGATTACCATGGCTTCTACTATGATCGGGGTTGTTGAAGCAATGGGTTATGCTGAAAAGGCAGGACTTGATCCCGATAAAGTTTTGAAAAGCATAGAATCAGGTGCGGCCGGAAGCTGGTTTCTGAGCAATTATGCTCCCTGTATGATCGCCGGTAATTTCACTTCAGGATTAAATATAAAACATTTCACTAAAGACATCACGATCGCCCTGAACACTGCCGAAGAAATGCAATTGGAAACTCCTGGTTTGGAATTAGCTAAATCCCTGTATCAAATTCTTTTGTCCAGAGGAGAGCAAAATAGCGGAACTCAGGCGTTGTACAAACTATACCAATCCTGATCTCCTGATCTGTTCCGCTTAAATCCAGGTCTATTTTAAGGAAAAATATAAAACTCCCTTATGAC
>DATMYJ010000075.1:0-8088 GCA_035561015.1 Desulfitobacteriaceae bacterium
ATCAATATACTTGCTAAATCGCGGTTTTTAGCCTTAAATCCGGCCTAATTGGAAAGGCTGGTAATAGGCGCCGGAATTCGTCCTCCTCTGATTACAAAAGCACGGGAGGAAAAGTTATTAATACCTATTACCGGAGCTCCGCCTAACAGACCGCCAAATTCTACCCGATCTCCAGCCTTTTTCCCGGGAGCTGGAATCAGTCTGACAGCTGTGGTTTTCTTATTTATCATCCCAATCGCTGCTTCATCAGCAATAATACCCGCAATTGTATAAGCACTAACATCCCCAGGAATAGCAATCATATCCAGACCAACAGAACAAACACAGGTCATAGCCTCCAATTTATCTAAAGTCAATGCTCCTGTTTCGATCGCCCGTATCATTCCGGCATCCTCGGAGACTGGAATAAAGGCCCCGCTTAGCCCTCCAACATGGGAAGAGGCCATAGCTCCGCCTTTTTTGACAGCATCGTTGAGCAATGCCAGAGCGGCAGTTGTACCATGGGTCCCGCAGCGTTCCAAACCCATATGCTCCAGAATCTCGGCCACACTATCACCGACAACCGGCGTAGGCGCCAGAGAAAGATCGACTATGCCGAAAGGAACATTTAAGGCAGCTGAAGCAGTCCTACCCATAAGTTCGCCCATACGGGTAATTTTAAAAGCAGTTCGTTTGATTAAACTGGCTAATTCACCGAAATCTGCTTCAGGATTTTGACGAACAACACTTGCCACAACACCCGGACCACTTACTCCCACATTAAGGCTGCATTCTGGTTCACCTGTCCCATGAAAAGCACCAGCCATAAAAGGATTATCTTCCGGAGCATTGCAAAATACAACTAATTTCGCAGCGGCCAGGCCATCCTTGTCGGCTGTCAGATTAGCGCAGTCTAAAATGATTTCCCCCATTTTAAGAACTGCATCCATATTGATTCCAGCTTTTGTTGAACCAATATTCACAGAAGAACAAACATATTCGGTTTCAGCCAAAGCTTGAGGTATGGCCTCGATAAGAGCCAAATCGCCCTTGGTAAAACCTTTTTGCACCAAGGCAGAAAAACCGCCAATAAAGTTTACGCCGACAGACCTGGCTGCAGAGTCTAAAACATTAGCCAGCCTGACCATTCCCTCAGAGTTTAAATGGGCTGCAGCCAAAGCGACAGGAGTAACCGAAACGCGCTTATTGATAATAGGAATACCGAAACTTTTTTCTAATTGCTCCCCTACCTCAACCAGACGTTCTGCTGACTTGGTTATTTTATCGTAAATTTTTTGCTCCATTCTAAGTAAATTATCGCCTGAACAATCCAAAAGACTTATACCCATTGTAATTGTTCTGATATCTAAATTCTCATTTTTGACCATTTCAATAGTTTGCAATATTTCTTCAGATGCAAAGGTAATAGTCATACCGGACTCCTCTCTCAGATACGATGCATGTATGCAAAAACATCTTCATGCTGGACATTGACCTGCAAACCTCGCAACCGACCCTCGCTGCTGAGAGTGGCAGCTAATTCTGCTACTTCCAGAGTGGAAGTAGCCAGATCCACTATCATTATCATCGTAAAAAATTCTTGTAATATTGTTTGGCTGATATCCAGAATATTAACATTTTGTTCTGCTAAACGACCGGAAACCCAGGCAATGATACCTAATTGGTCTTTTCCTAAGACCGTGATAATTACACGGCTGGTTCGGGCTTTTAAAATTTCCATTTTCATTCCTCCAAAGAACTGTCCTGAGATACCATTTTGCTGAATTCTGCTGATAAAAATCATTTCGCTACTAAACTGCCCCTGCGGTCTTAAGAAATAAAGCCAACTCGTTTCAACACTCGGTTAAGACTGCGCAGCGAACTTTGTTTTAATCCAGGTACATCAAGGGTCAGCAACTGCCGATCCTGCATAACCAGCTGACCGTCAACCATTGTTATGCGTACATCTGAGGCTTGAACCTGATAAACAAGCTGGGCGTAAATATCCGTATGCTCGTTAGGCCAGGTATGTAAACCCTCTCTGCTGACTACTGCCAAATCTGCTTTTTTTCCGGTTTCCAGACTCCCCAAATCATGCTCATGACCTATAGCTCTGGCCCCGGCGATTGTAGCCATTTCAAAAACCTGTTGGGCCGGCATCACAGTAGGTCCATGTAAGGGTTTTTGGATCAGGGCTGCATGGCGCATTTCAGTAAAACAGTCCAGATTGTTATTACAAGGTGCTCCATCTGCTCCTAAAGATACTGCCACACCTCGTTTGAGCAGTTCCGGAATCGGCGCCACTCCGGAAGCCAACTTCAGATTGGAAGAGGGACAATGGGCAATCCTGGTTCCACTGTCTGCCAGAATTCCGATCTCTTCCTCTTCCAGCCAGATACAATGAGCCAAAATAACCTGGGGTCCTGTCAGCCCTATTTTATCGAGGTACTGGATATTGCGCAGCCCGCTTCTGCTTTGGACTTTACGAATTTCCCCGAGATTTTCTGCAGCATGGGTATGGACAAAAATCTTTTTCTCCCGGGCCAGACGTGCTATCTCCTTTAATAAGAAATCGGTACAAGAGATCATGAAACGTGGCATAAATGCAACTTCCAGACGCCCATTTCCTTTGCCGTGAAACTGCTCGTAAAGATCAGAACTTTTGCGCAGGGAATCTGCTGTTGTCTCCCGCAAAGTGGCAGGAATAGCTGCATCGGGATTATCCATCAGACATTTACCGGCTAATGCTCTGATACCGCTATCCAAAATAGCCTGAAAAGCATGTTCTGTGTAGTGAACTGTTTCCATATCTACAATGGTTGTTGTTCCGCCCAAAAAAAGTTCTCCAATTCCCAGTTGAGCCGAATCATACAGGGATTCGGCATCATGAGCTCCTTCTAAGGGCCAGATCTTTAGTTTTAACCAGTCAAGAAGTTCCAGGTCATCAGCCTGACCGCGAAACAGGGTCTGACAGAGATGTACATGAGTCTGAATCAAACCGGGAATAAGCAAATCACCGTGCAGGTCAATCCTGCTCTCAGCAGGTACCTCTATATTCGGACCAATTGCTGTGATATATGATCCGTCAACCAGCAGATCACCCTTTATTATTTCCCTTTGGGCATTCATGGTTACCAGGGTTGCATTCTTAAAAAGCGTGCGCAAATAAAAAGCCTCCTTAATTTAAATACGAATTAAGGCAATTATTGCGGCTGCAAATCCGATGAAAAAGAATAGTAAGTTAAGGATCAAATCAGCCATGGGATTTGTTTTCCGCTCCAACCAGGTCTTAATTATTCCGCTGATACTTGCTAAAGTAGCTACTACATAAAGACCTTTAAGAAAACTTTTGGAGCTTATGTAAGATCCGTAAAAAATTAATCCGAACACAATTATCAGAACAATAAGTATCAACCATTTGGTATTTTTCATATTCTCCCTTTCCCTTATTCAGGTATTTCCTTGTTTTCTCTTAAATTATCCTGAATAATACATCTGACTATATCGCTTAGATCCTGATCTTTATTTAGTTCTGCCGGATAAATCGGCCGGGAAATTATGATCTTAACCTGGGCAGGTTTGATTTTAAATCCTTTGTTTCCTTCCATAATCTTATAAGAATCAATAATTGTTACCGGCACAACCGGCACATTAGCCCTTTCTGCTATACTCAGGCTTCCCCGTTTGAATTCAGCCAGCGGTTTTCCCTTGCCGCGTGTCCCTTCGGGAAATACCACCATCGAATAGCCCGCTTTCAAATTCTCTGCTGCCTGGCGCATGGCTAACAAGGATTTGCGCATATTTCCCCGGTCGATAAACACGCAATGCATTTTTTTCATCCAAATACTTATGATCGGAAATTTCTCCAATTCTATTTTAGCGATAAAACCTTTGGCTCCCGGTACAAAACCCAGGAACAAAGGAATATCAAAATTACCCTGATGATTGGCTGTAAAGAGAACCGCACCTTCAGGTATTAATTCCGCTCCCTTGACCTCGATCCTGCTGCCGGTGATATTAACCAGCGACCGGGCCCAGTTTCGTGCTGTATTCTCCACAATAGCTTCTATATCGTCGTTATTACCTGAATTTTCCATGTTCCTGATCCGCAGCAAAGTCAAAGTTGTGACGATTGTGCGCAATCCAAAATAAATAAACCAATAGATTGCTCTTATCAAGGCGATACCACCCTTTCCCTGTCAGTATCCTAAAATCTTCTCCGGCCGATTAGTCAGTAAGTACATCATTTTACAGATATCATTTTACCACGTATCCAGACTTCTTTTATGTTCCAATTTGGATCCAGCCGTAAAAAAGTTGCTTCTTTACCCTTTTCCAGAGAACCTGTTCTCAAATCAAGTCCCAGTAATCTGACAGGTCCCAGAGATGCCATCCTGACGGCCTCAGTAATCGGAATACCTACTTTAAATATCAGCGACTTTATTCCGTCAAGCAGGGTAGACGCACTTCCTGCCAATGTTCCGTCAGCCAGGCAGGCTTTCCCTTGTCTCACTAAAACCTTGTGCCCGCCTAAGTCGTATTCTCCTTCAGGCATTCCAACTGCCCGCATGCCGTCAGATATCAAGATCATTCCGTCTGCTCCTTTGAGCCGGTAAAGTATATCCAGGATGGCCGGATGCAAGTGCTGTAAATCGGCGATCATTTCCACTGTTACCGCATCATCTGTCAGCGCCGTTCCGATAAGGCCGGGTTCACGATGGTGCAGGGGACGCATAGCGTTAAAGCCATGGGTGATATGCCTGATACCCCAACTTATGGCTTGCTGAGACTCTGCCCAGGTAGCAGCAGAATGACCTGCTGCAGGTATTATCCCCAAAAGCCGGCATTCCCTGATCACTGCTTCAGCCCCGGCTAATTCCGGAGCCAGAGTAACTATTTTAAGATTGTTTTCTGCCAAGGTCCAGTACTTCTGCAGTAAGCCCAGTGACGGTTCCTGCAGATAAGCGCTGTTATGAGCACCGGCATACTGCCGGGACAGAAAAGGCCCTTCCAGATATATACCCAGACAAGTAGACAGATCAGGCAGTTCAGCTGACAGTGACCGTTCTGAGGAGAAATCAGGGTTTTTTGGACCGCTATAATCCCTTATAAAAGCAGCGAGTGTTTTCAGACTTCGGGACAGCTGTTCCTCATCTGTGGTCATGGTTGCAGCTAAAAACGCCGTAGTGCCGTGTCTTAATAGTGTCTGAGCAATCCTTTGCAGGGAATCAGGCTGAGCATCCATAATATCAGCTCCTCCTGCTCCATGAACATGAATATCTATCAGTCCGGGAATGAGCCAATCCTCTTGGCCTTTGCCTGCCGTTTCCCTGGAGCCTGTCACAGAAATAATATTTCCGTCTTCTATTTCAACCACAGCCCCAGTCAGCACCTTTGTTGGCAGAACAGCCCTGACTTCCCTGATAACCTGCCGCTTTGAATAAGCCCTCAAACTGCCTTACCCCCCTTGATTCAACCCAAAAAGGAACCCCTCCGGGTTCCTTTTTACTTGCGCACCATTAATTTCTTAACAGCCTTATCAAGACCCTCTAAGGTCAATTCATACATCGGGAAAATATCCTGTACCATTTTTATAGTCTCAGAACCGTAGACCCGTTCCCAAATCCGCTCAGGGATAGGATTGAGCCAAACATTATAGGAAAATTTCCTGGCTAAACGCTCCAACCAGGTAATTCCCGGCAGTTCATTCCCCAGGTTCCAAAAGATATTGCCATCAGCCAGGCAGAGTTCACTGGGAGCCATGGCCGCATCCCCAATAAAAACTGCCTTATAATCCGAATTGAGCAAACGCATAACATCTTCTGTTTTAACTGATTTGCTTAGGCTGTTAGTGGCATCCAGATACAAATGATCATAAATGCAGTTATGAAAATAGTAGAATTTTAAATCCTGAAAATGGGATGACTTGTGCACCGCCGAAAACAGCTGGCTGCAGATACTGATATAGGGGTACATGGAACCGCCAACATCCATCAGGACAATAACCTTGACCGTGTTCTTACGCGACCTTGACCAGACAAGTTTTAAGCGTCCGGCATTTTTACAAGTTTCAGCAATAGTCTCCTCCAAATCCAGCTGATCCTTGATACCCTCAAGACGGGTGCTGAACTGACGCAGACGGCGTAAAGCAATTTCAAACTGACGCACTCCCAGGGTTTCGTCATTGCGATATTCCCGGTAATTACGCTCAGCTGCTACTTTCACTGCCGACCGGCCGTAGGATTCTCCACCGATCCGGACACCACCGGGATGAAAACCGGAATGGCCAAAAGGTGAGGTGCCGCCTGTTCCTATCCATTTATTGCCACCGTGATGAGGCCCGTCTTGGGTGCGCAAGCGCTCTTCCAAAGCAGCTTTTAAGCTCTCCCAATCCGGAAATCCTAATTTTTTCAGAATCCTGTTTCGTTCTTCTTCCGAAAACATTCTGGCAGGCAAGGGATTCTCCAGCCACTTGGCAACCTGATCCAATAGTTTTTGCGGAGTATCTATCCCCTGAAAATAATTCTGGAATACCAGATCATATTTATCAAAATGACTTTCGCTTTTAACTAAAACTGCTCTGGCCAGATAGTAAAAACCGGACAGGCTTGATTCCGCTAAACCCGCATTCAGTCCTTCCATCAAGGTCATCCACTCGGTGAGCGAAACAGGAACACCCTCCCGCCTCAGCTGATAAAAAAAATCTGTAAACATCTTCTTTACCAACCATAACCGCGATGAACAGACCGGGACTGTTCTTTGGTGCCGTGGGAATGCAGTTGTCTCAAGACTATGGCAAAATCCTGATTTTTCTTCAAAAGCGCCCCCAGGAAAGGTATTTCCGCGCTTATCCTGTCAGGTTCGATACCGCCAACAATCAAAGCCTGAACCCAATCCAAAAGTTCACTGGTACTGGGTTTTTTTTGCAGGCCCTGAATGCCGCGCAGCCAGTAAAAGGCTTTCAAGGCTTCAGTCAGCAGATTTTCCTCCAAATTGGGAAAATGGACATGGACAATATCTGTCATCATTGCCTGGTCAGGAAAGTCAATATAGTGAAAAATGCAACGCCGCAGAAAAGCATCAGGCAGTTCTTTTTCAGCATTGCTGGTTATGATAACAATAGGCCGGTGTCTGGCAGCAATGGTTTCTCCCGTTTCCGGGATGTAAAAACTCATCACATCCAATTCCCACAGCAGATCATTGGGGAATTCCAGGTCAGCCTTATCGATCTCATCGATCAATAGTATAACTCTATCCTCTGAGGCAAAAGCTTCTCCCAGTTTACCCAATTTGATGTATTGCTTAATATCGGAAACATCCCGTTCCCCAAACTGACTGTCATAAAGACGCTGGACAGTGTCATAGACATAGAGACCATCCTGGGCCTTGGTAGTCGATTTAATATTCCAGATAAGCAGGTTCAGGCCGAGAGAACGGGCTATACTTTCCGCCAAAACTGTTTTGCCGGTACCTGGTTCACCTTTGATCAGCAGCGGTCGGCTTAAGGCCACAGAGATATTTACACTATTGCGGAGATCAGGTGATATTATATAATCTTCGGTTCCTTTATATGTTACTTGCTTCATCATACCCAATAACCTCCCCATATATTTTGGCCGGATACCAATAAAAGTATACATTTCAAGATGCCAAAATACAACCGGGGTTTAGAGCCGGATGACTTTTTCCGCTTGATGTATGATTTCAATAATTGCAGGCATATTCGATATTTTCCCTAAAACTATCTGATCCTTAATATCATAAAACTCCAG
Source organism: Desulfitobacteriaceae bacterium (assembly GCA_035561015.1). Taxonomy (GTDB): domain Bacteria; phylum Bacillota; class Desulfitobacteriia; order Desulfitobacteriales; family Desulfitobacteriaceae; genus UBA2264. The sequence goes on from DATMYJ010000075.1 coordinate 7,752, forward strand.
ACAGGTTACACATGCCAAAATTTCCACTCCTTTTTCTTCTAAAATTTTCAGAGCTTCAAGTGCTGAAAATTCCGGTAAAAGCAAGTGCACTCCTCTTTCCAGAAGTATAATATGGGAAGGCAGTTCCTTAGCTTCAATCAGTTTATTGAAAAAATTATGGATAAGCAATCCTCCCAGTTCCGGATCCTGCTCTCCGATTTTATCGGAGACTATGTAGTAAGAAAAAGACATTTTTTGTTAGTCCCCTTTCTTGCTTGAGTTTCTGTAAGCAATTCCTCAGACCGTCTCAGGTTTAGTCAGTATTAGTCATAACGATACGATACCAAACCTTACATTT
>DATMYJ010000076.1:0-3127 GCA_035561015.1 Desulfitobacteriaceae bacterium
CTTAAAGACAGCATCCCGATAGTAGACACCCTGGGCATAGCCATCTTCTATAGTTTTTGCCTTGGCTGTTGCTTTCTCAAGTTCAGTCAATCTTTGTTTTAAAGAAACAAGGTAGGAAGATGTTTCCTTGAGAACCTCACTCTGAACAGAGGTATCGGCACCAGCATTCTTAACGGCATTAACAGCAACTGCTAATTTCGTTGCATATTCTATTGCTGCCGGGATTATCTGATGCTTAGTCATATCAATCATGGTCAGGGCTTCAATATTGATGCATTTACAATATTGTTCCAGGAAAATTTCATAACGTGAATGCAGCTCTATTTTACTGAATACCTGATGCTTTTCAAAAAGAGTAATTGATTTTTCGCTGATCAGGGCCGGTATAGCTTCAACCATAGAGGTTATATTAGGCAGACCGCGTTTAGCAGCTTCCTCTGCCCACTCAGCTGAATAATTATTGCCATCAAAGAGAATCCGCTTATGCTTTGTGGCTATTTCCTTGAGAACAACCTGCAGATCTTGATCAAAGTTTGTTGATTTTTCCAGGCGGTCAGCAATTCGGGAAAGGGTTTCAGACACAATGGTATTGAGCACCACATTAGGTCCGGCAATAGAGAGCGAAGAAGCCACCATCCGGAATTCAAATTTGTTACCTGTAAAAGCAAAGGGCGAAGTTCTGTTTCTGTCTGTAGTATCTTTGGGTAACGCCGGTAAAGTTGTAACCCCAACTGTCATGGTTCCGCCTTTTTTGGAACTCTTGGGACCGCCATTTGTCAGCTGATGAATAATATCGGAGAGTTGTTCTCCCAGATAGATCGAAACAATTGCCGGAGGCGCCTCATTGGCCCCTAAACGATGGTCATTGCCCGGATTGGCAGCTGACATTCGTAACAGTTCAGAATATTCGTCAACCGCTTGCATTATGGCACAGATAAAAGTAAGAAATTGAGCATTATCATGGGGAGTATTCCCTGGCTCCAAAAGATTTTGGCCGTCGTCAGTACTCATAGACCAGTTGTTATGCTTTCCGGAGCCGTTAACACCGGCAAAAGGCTTTTCATGCAGCAAACAGACCAGATCATGGCGGAGAGCCACTTTTTTCATAACATCCATAACCAATTGATTGTGATCAGTGGCTACATTGGTCGAGTTAAAAATCGGGGCCAATTCAAATTGGGCTGGAGCTACTTCATTATGCTGGGTTTTGGCCAATACCCCCAGCTTCCAGAGTTCAATATTTAATTCTTTCATATAGGAAGTGATGCGTTCTTTAATACTGCCAAAATAATGATCTTCCAGTTCCTGACCCTTCGGCGGCATAGCCCCAAAAAGGGTGCGTCCGGCCAGAATTAAATCCATTCTTTGATCAAAAAACTTTTTGTCAATCAGAAAATATTCCTGTTCTGGGCCCACAGTGCTTGTTACTCTGTTGGCTGTTGTATTGCCAAAAAGTCTTAAGACACGCAAAGCTTGTTTATCAAGAGCTTCCATCGAACGTAACAAGGGGGTCTTTTTATCCAGAGCTTCCCCTGTGTAGGAACAAAAAGCGGTAGGGATACATAAGGTCATTGTGCCGCCTTCTTCTTTAAGAAAGGCTGGAGAGGTGCAATCCCAGGCAGTATAGCCGCGAGCTTCAAAAGTAACCCGTAATCCTCCGCTGGGAAAAGATGACGCATCTGGTTCACCTTTAATTAATTCTTTGCCGGAGAACTCCATAATTACTTTGCCATCAGGAGTCGGTGAAATAAAGGAATCATGTTTTTCCGCAGTCAAGCCGGTCATGGGCTGAAACCAATGGGTATAGTGGGTAGCGCCTTTTTCCAGTGCCCAGTCTTTCATGGCATTGGCTACAACATCTGCCACTGACGGATCTAAAGGTGATCCCTGATCAATTGTTTTTCTCAGAATCTTATACGTATTCTTAGGCAGTTTTTCTTTCATAACCTCATCGTTAAACACATTCGAACCAAAGATTTCCATTAGGTTATGCTCCTTCCTGTATTAGCAAATATTGTATGCAAAATATAAAAGACACTCCCTCAATAACTTGCGGAGCGCCTTTGCTCTATCTAAGCTTACATAATCTAATTTAGCATATTTATACTCAGATGGCAAGTGCCTTTGATTGTGTTTGTTCCAAAGCACATTAGGTGTCGGCCCTCAATATGCCTTCAACTCTGAGCTTGGCCCTTTTACTCAGCGCCCTTTCCAGGCAGAAAATCCTTCTCCGACAACTTCCGGAACTTCCGATATAGCCATGAAAGATAAAGGATCACATTCCCGAACAATATTTTTGATTTGGGTGAGCTCTGCCCTGCCAATTACACAGTAGACAATTTGTTTAGGTTCACCGGAAAAAGCGCCGGCACCATTAATGAAAGTCACTCCTCTTTTGAGTCTGGACATGATCTCCTGAGCGATCTGCTGGGGTCTGCTCGTGACTATCATCACTGATTTAGAGTAATTGATACCCTCTTGCACTAAATCGATTACTTTAGTGGCTATGAACATGTATATCATCGCATACATGGCTGTTTCGGGCCCAAAAAGAACAGCTGTAATCAAAAATATCAAAGCATCAATCCCTAACAAAATCTGACCGACACTGAATGGAGTTGTGCGGCTAAAAAATACGGCCAGAATATCCGTACCACCCAGGGACCCCTGTGAACGAAAAATAATACCCATACCAATACCTGAAAGAACTCCGCCAAAAACAGAAGCTAAAAGCCTGTCATGAGTCAGGGCTGCAATATTCAGAGTAGTACTTAAAGTAAAGGCCAGTACTGCCACTGCAATGATACTGTAAATTAAAAACCTTCGGCCAACAACTTTCAAGCCTATGATAAAGAGTGGAAAATTAAGTAGAAATATTGTTATACCTACCGGCCAGTTCAAAAGGTAGTGCAGCACAATAGCAATTCCGGTGATCCCGCCATCTGCTATCTGATTTGGAATAATTAGGTAATTAATACTGGCGCCAACAATGCTTGCACCCAAAAAAATACCTATAAGCTGTCTTATTTCCGGCCAGGGAATTCGAGTCAATATTTGTCGCCACTTCATTTTTACTCCTCCTCAAACATTTCGGTGTATATGTTCCATCCTGATGTTCATATTATAC
>DATMYJ010000077.1:0-4202 GCA_035561015.1 Desulfitobacteriaceae bacterium
TTCAAAATCTCAGCCAAAGACAGGGACGCTATAAAAGAGATTCAAAAGGATGCGGCATTAAGCAAGTTTGATATCCTGCTGGTTTTTATGTTTGATCGATTGGGCAGACGCGAAGATGAAACACCGTTTGTTGTGGAATGGTTTGTTCGCAACGGGATTGAAGTCTGGAGTGTTCATGAAGGACAACAACGATTTGACAATCATGTTGACAAACTGATGAACTATATCCGGTACTGGCAGGCATCAGGGGAAAGCATCAAAACTTCCATCCGGACCAAAACACGGCTTGGACAGATTGTGCAGGAGGGTAAATTCCGTGGTGGCGGTACACCTTATGGATATAGACTTGAAAAGAAGGGTCGATTAAACAACAAAAACGTTGAAGTTAATGAAATTTTGATTAATCAAGAGGAAGCCAGGATTGTTAAAAAGATATTTGAGCTTTATGTCAACGCAGGTTATGGATCCCAAAGAATGTGTACCTATTTGTCGCAGCATAATATTCAGAGCCGTACCGGGAGTAATTTTATTAATACAACGATTCAAGGGATGTTGAAAAACGTGATGTACACTGGGATTTTAAGAAGTGGAGAGACAAGATCTGAAATTTTCCCGAATCTTCAAATTATTGAACCGGATATCTTTAATAGAGCACAAGAAATCATCGCTCAACGCTCTTCTATGTATAAGGAGCGAACCATACCTTTAAATACGAAAGGAAAGGCTCTGCTGTCGGGGAATGTTTTCTGCGGGTGCTGTGGAGGACGGCTTATACTTACAACTAATGGTAAAAAATATGTTCGTAAAAGCGATGGAGAAGTTAAGATAACACCCAGAATCCGCTATGTATGCTACAACAAATCACGGCATCCACATCTTTGTGACGGACAAACAGGGTATACTGCCAGAAAACTTGATGAAATGATCGAAATCTTGATTAAAAGACTTTTTGCTAAAATAAATGACTTCCCTAAAGAAGAAATGATTGATGCACGGCTTAAAAGCCAGATGGAAGAATGTAAATCAAATATAGAAAAAGCAAGAGTTGTTGTTAAAACACATGAAGCTGAGATGCAAGAATATGAAGCAGAAACGTTGAAAGTGATACGAGGCAAGAGCAATCTTAACGCAGAGCTTCTGAACAAGCTCTATAGTGAAGCCAAGGAAAAAGTGGAAGTGGATAGACAACAAATTGTAGCAATGGAAGAAGAATTGGACAGCAGCAAACAAAAAATTGAGGAGTTGACACGCCAATATGAGACCTTGACTTCTTGGGCGGATATGTATGATGGATGTGAACTGGAAGCCAGAAAAATGGTAAGCGCTCAATAAGAAGGTGTTGCCTTCCTTAAATTGAGATCAATTTTTACAGATTTCCTGAGCCTTTTTAGACCAGGGCATGAGGTCCTCAAAAATTTCTGGATAATCCCGCCACTCAAGTCCGGGCATGTAGGTCAGCAAATAATTCAAATATTTGTAAAGATTAAGATCGTTTGCTTTGGCGGTTTCTATAATGCTGTAAACCATCGCGGAGGCATCCGCACCCCTCGGTGTATCGCTGAACAACCAATTTTTCCTACCTACGGCAAACGGTCGAATGCAATTTTCGGCCAGATTGTTGGAAATAGAGCATCTGCCGTCCAGGAGATAATTTTCCAGATACGCTTTCTGGTTCTTGGTATATTGGACTGCCTTGGCAAGTTTCGAGCCGTTGACAGGATTCAATGTGTCAAGCCAAGCCCAGAAATCGTCAAGGACAGCCCTTTCCTTTTCAAGCCGTGCCTGCTTTCTTAACTCCGGTGTCAGATCCGCCAAAGTGCGCTCTATTTCAAACAGCTTGTTGCAATGATCCCTGCCGAGTTCCGCATTTGTCTTTAGTGACTTGTTTTTGCCGGTGACGGGAATGGCCTCGATAAAGTACCTGCGGACGTGCGCCCAGCAACAGCATCGTGTCACATTCATAACCTTTACATAGCCGGAATAGGCATCCGTATGCAAGAACCCGGTGAATGCTTTCAGATATTCGGCAGCATTTTTGCCGCCGCGCGATGGCTGGTAGTCAAAAAGTACGACAGGGGGTCCCGTGTCAGCGCCTGTCCGGTAAAGCCACATGTAGGACTTCGTCTGGGGAACTTTTCCGGCTTCTTTCAATACTTGAACCGTGGTTTCGTCACAGTGCAGAACTTGGCGTTTCAACAGTTCCTGCTTGAACTTCTCTATTATCGGTGAAAACCAGTCCTGGGAGCACTTGATCACCCAATTGCCCATCGTGCCTCGGCTTAAGGCGATTCCCATCTGCTCCCAGTCTTTTTCCTGACGGTATAGCGGCACGCTGTTGACATATTTCTGGTACATCACATGTGCGACACTGGAAGAGGATGCAAGGGAGTGGTTCATCACCGGGGCGGGAGTCTGTGCTTTGATCACATACGGTGTGCCATGATGCTTGCATTTCGTGCAGCCATAAGCTTTTCTTATGGTTCTCTCGATCTGGATCTTGGCCGGAATATATTGTACCTGCTCTCTGACAACTTCCTGCCCGATAACCTCCAGATGGCCGTTGCAGTGGGGACAGTAGGATTCTTCTTCTGCGATTTCGTAAATAATCTCCTGTACGGGAAGATCTTTTAGCAGCTCCTCCCGCTTGGTCTTGCTCTTTTTCCGTATATACCCGGCTACCGTCCGGGCAATCGGGTCTTCTGCCTCTTCGCTGGCAATGTCTTCCGCCTCGTTGAACAAGTTGATCTGAATGGAATCTTCCTGCTTCGGTGTCTTTTCGCTGGAACTTCCGAATTGCTTTTTCTTCATCAGCAAAATGATTTCAGTAAGGTTGCTTACCTGCTGCTGAAGGGTTTTCACAGTGTTTTCCAGTTGTGCGATATAGGCATCTTTCTGGTCCGTCATGCAGGGTTTCTCCTTACGTTTTTACTGCCTACATTATACCATTTCCGTCCTTGGATTACAAGATTAGACTCAATGTTTTCAAGGCTTTGAAGGATGTTTTTCCTGCTAGAACAAGTCCCCCTTTCTTGCATTTTTTATCGCTTTCGGCTGCTCTATTTCCAACCCTTCGATCAGCCATTTGAACTGCTGATTGGTAAGCTTTTTCACCTCATCTGCCGTCCTTGGCCATTTGAATCTTCCGTTTTCCAGTCTCTTGTACAATAACAGAAATCCATCGTCTTCCCACAGCAATGCTTTCAGCCGGTCGCTTCTTATGCCACAGAACAAAAACATACTTGAGGAGAACGGATCCATCCCGAAATTCATTTTGACTATTCCTGCCAGCCCATCGATGCCTCTGCGCATATCCGTGTATCCGCATACGATATATACATCCTGGGCCGCATCGATATTCTTCAGCATGTGATCCCCAACACATCCAAGACATTTTCAAGGGTTGATTTCGTGGCTCCCTCATAGATGTCGATGCTGATGCTGGCGGTGTTGATGGTGATGCATTTTGTATAGCTCTCTTTTCTATATGTGACTGGCACAATGGTCGGATGATCTTTTTGGACCGGAACCATTTCATTGTTTTTACATGCTTCCTTGCGTAATTTTCTTAACCGGTAGTAATACGATTTTATATGTATGCCATTTTCTTCGCACCAGGATTTTACTGTTTTGTCGCTTGCTTGGCATCTTTTTATGACCTCTGCCCACTGTCTGTTCCGGAATTCATTCTTTGTTTTGGTTACCTGATCCATTTTGGGACACCTCCACTCTAATTTGGACTTTCCCGTGTCTGTCGAAAAAGTCTAATAAGTCTAATAGACTCTCTAGAGTGAATTATCCCATATTTGATTTTACTTTTTAAGGCACCTTCTTATTGAGCGGTTACCAACTTTCGCTGTCTCGAGATCCTTTTTGACGGAGAATAAATTCTCCGCCTCCCTTAACTTACAATAAAAAAGCCGCACAAGTAGTGCGGCTTTTTTGGCGGAGAATTAGGGATTTGAACCCTAGGAGCGATTGCTCGCTCACATGATTTCCAGAGTTGAAAGGTGTGTTTTATAGGGTACAAGGGGTGTTATTATATGTCAAGAAGTACGGCATATAAAAGGGTTTAAGCTATTACATATCAGTGTGTATCAAGGTTATTTTTTGTAAATGTTTGCAAACTGTTAGCAAATCGATAATTGATTAATAATAATTACGCCAGATACTAAAACTAATGAACAGAAGTAAAATGGGAATTC
>DATMYJ010000078.1:0-3251 GCA_035561015.1 Desulfitobacteriaceae bacterium
GCATACAGCCGCACTTGTTTGAGACAATAATCTGCAGGGAAAATTGGCCGGAAGCAGCCGCCAGTTCATAGAGTTGCCGAAGTTTGCTCCAGACAAGATCCTCCCGCCCCCTGATCATAGTGCTCATCTCCCCAGTGATGACCTCGACCCCTTGCCAGTCCATCTGGGCCAGCACCTGTCCGATTATCCGGGTGGAGTCAAGGGTATCCAGAGGGAAAAGAGTAATCTGACAAGCCATGAAGCTCATACTTTCACCCACTTTGCTACAAGAAAACCGGCTTCACTGCTTTTTTCTTCTTCCATTTTCCTTGCCTGGCCCAGCATTTCTATATTGGGCGGAAAATACAGGGCTTGGCCTATTTCCGCGTGACTGTTAATGCGCCAGTTTCTGATCTCTGCTTCCGTATAAAAAGTGGCATAATTAAAGACGGAATCGGGATTATCCCGGGCTGTCTGCATGTAGAAATCCCCCCAGGGACTGCCACCGGCAATCACGCCGATCACCATGCAGCCGCCCGGTTCCAGATGCCTATACAACTCCTGCAAAACCTTTTCCGGGTCAGGGATGAATTCAAAGGCCGTCAGAGAAAATATGCCATGAAATTTGCCGAGCCGGGGCAGGACTTCAGTGATATCCGCCACCAGCCATTCGGCTTGCAGGCCCAGCTCCAACATTTTAGTCTGGGCAAGACTCGTCATTTCCGCTGAGATGTCAACCGCGGTTATCTCATAACCTTCCTGGGCCAGCCTTACTGTGTAGAGACCAGTCCCGCTGCCAACCTCCAGGATTCGCTTGCCATTGGGCTGAAACATACTTTTGGCCAGCTTTCTTTCCAGATGGTCAACCAAATGACCCAGTTCTGTTGCATACCAACTGTCATAATGCGTTGCTATTGGATCAAAGATTGCCTGTGACATAATCTTCCCTCCCAACGTATTTAAAAACGAGGCCATCATTTATACACTGTTTACTCACCAATTATTTTCACCAAAACTCTTTTTTTACGCATACCATCATACTCGCCGTAAAAAATTTCTTCCCAGGGCCCTAAATCCAGTTCGCCATCTGTTACAGCAATTACTACTTCCCGGCCCATGATCTGCCGTTTGAGATGAGCATCGGCATTGTCTTCATAGTCATTATGGGCGTATTGACTATGCGGTTTTTCCGGAGCCAGTTTTTCCAGCCATCTCTCAAAGTCATTGTGCAAACCAATTTCATTATCATTGATAAAAACACTGGCAGTAATATGCATGGCATTGCAGAGCAGAATTCCTTCCCTGATATTGCTTTCCTGCAGACAATCCTGGAGTTGTCCGGTGATATTTATATTTTCCCGGCGCCTTTTAGTATTGAACCAGAGTTCCTTGCGATAGCTTTTCAAGTATATCTCTCCCTCTCAGTACTGCTTACCCTGATCTAAATAAAGGCAGCGTTCCATCGATCTTACATAAGGCGACCACTCTTCCTGGGGATTATCCTGTTTGGCCCGCTGGTATTGCCAGAGATCAACTTCCAGCGCATCCGCATAATGAATGATAATTGCTTCCGGGTATTTGGGGCGGCGCGGAGATTGCCATTCATAGCGACCATGATGGCTTGTGATGATGTGCAAAAGTTTTGTTCGAAGATCAGCGGGGAAATCAGCTATCCCAGCTATCTCCCTGCTTATCAGATCAACGCCCATTATAATATGTCCAAGCAAGCGTCCATCAGTCGTAAACGAGATTCCCCGTTCGTAATTGTATTCGAAGATTTTACCAATATCGTGAAGGAGTGCTCCTACTACCAATAAATTGGAGTTAACTTCCGGATATCCGATTGCCATACTTCGGGCCAAATCAGTTACATTCAAACTATGTTCCCACAAACCTCTCAGATAGGGATGATGAATTTTTACGGCGGCCGGGACCAGTCGGAATGAAACACCCCACTCGGGATGGCCAAGAATACGATCTAACAAATTCTTTAGGTTCCCGTCCTGCAAAGTATCTCTCAATTTTTGAAGGCGTTGTTCCAAAATCTCTCTTGTAAAGGGAGAAGAAGGCAAGAGCTTGTTTAAATCAATTTTCTCCTCGCCAACAGGCTGAATGGTCAAAATGGATAATTCCACAGCTCCTCTGTATTCGATTACGGAAGCCTCAATTTGAAAAATATCTTTTTCTTTCAGCCAATCAAAGTAGCCGGTTTTAGGCTCCCAAATTTTAGCCGGCAGGGATCCGCTGCAATCCTGGCAAGTTAGGGTAACAAAGCTCCCTCGTTTATTCCGAAACGGGCTTTCCTTCCAGTCTGTGATAAGCACCGTTCCCTTAAATTGTTCTCCAGCCTTACAATCTTTCAACATTTCTATTTCTCTCCCTCAATTTGTCTTAAAATTTCTGCATCTCATTATTTTCCCTTACGGCTGTTTCTTTCAATTGCAGTACCATCTATCCCAATTTCGCTCATCGTATAGCCAAATCCTTTAAAAAACCATGCCGGCTTGAGAATACCGATCTTATCATAAGATCTCAGGGTGCAAGCACTGACCCCGGCCATCAGGGCTAATTTTTGCACCGTGTATTCCATGTGATCATCTTCTGATAAAACAAGAATATGCCTTTACGCTGCGTCAATGTAAAGAGGTATTCTTCCACCAGCATTGATTTAGCAGGATTTGTTCGCACAGCACAGAATACTTACCTGAATACTCTGATAATTAACAAAATTTAAGCAGGAGGATTAACATGAAAAGCCTTTTTCAACGCAATTGGTATACAGAGGTGCGTCGCAGCACCACCGGACTGCTCATGGTCGGAACCAGTTATCTGGATACACAGAGGGAAGCTGCTGCCCATCTCTTGGTTGACATACATACTTTTATAATTAAAGAAGCTCTCTGGGAAGAACCCAGAGCTTTAAAACCTGACAGTATTTGCTCATGCCAGGTAACACCCCTGCTGGGTGCCGAAGCTTACTTGGGTTCCGGTCCTGCCCTGAGAGAGACTGCCGCCTTTCTCAACGATCCATTAGCGGTTACTTTATTTTCGGAAAACATCAAAGGAATTATTCAGTCCGAACGCCATCTGCTGGAAGAACGCGGTTATGCTTCCCCGGAAGAATATTATCTTAACTGGGTAAAAAATGGTTTGAACTCCTGCAGGTTCTTCAGCAACCTGGATCGGGTAAGGATTACTACAGATAACCGAACCAGAGAATTCAGACCCGCCGGCAATTTGTTTGTCCGTTTTAAAAACCAGAACCTTTATAG
>DATMYJ010000079.1:0-5783 GCA_035561015.1 Desulfitobacteriaceae bacterium
ATTTACCGGGGGATTCTTACTTTTGAAAAGTACTGAATTATTACGGACCTGGCCACAGACTGATTTTCTTTCTTGGCAGGTTTAGAAAATTGGGACCATGTTCCTGGGAAAAAAGAGCCTCTTAGAATTCTTGTAGAATTCTTAATAAAAAACACTGGAAAAATAGAGGTTTATGCTTTAAAATTGTATTTATGATTAGCTAGGAATATTATGGGAGTGTTTCCTTTTCAATTTCCGGCGAATTTTTTAAAAAAGTCTTCAAACAGGCAGGGATATCTGTCTGCTTGAAGAATATCTCTAATGGATGAAAAAACCTTATTAGGTTTATTCATTATATTTCAGCAGTCTAAAGGGTAAGCCACCCCTACTTTAGGGGGGACGCCCCCGTTTTCCAAGCGGGTGGGTGCCTTTAGATATTGCGCAATGTCTAAAGTATATACGGTTATATAAGGGGGTGAGGGATTAACAGGACAACGCAGGTGAGGAGATTTGGGCGTAAACATTGAGAAGCCTTACTCCGTAGACAAAACTAATTCCAAACGAAAGAGAGGAGAAATTTACTACATGAGAAAAATGAAAAAGACTTTAGCCCTGTTAGCTATCGTCGCCATGGTCGTGACCATGATTCCGCTGCAAGTGTTCGCTGCTGACAGCGCACGTCTGGCCGGAGCCGACCGCATTGCCACCGCTATTGCCATAGCCGATGCTTTTGGTCCTGCCGATACAGTAATCCTTGCTGCGGCCGATGATGCTAACCTCGTTGATTCTCTGGCCGTTGCACCTTTGGCCGGAAAAGTTAGCCCTATTTACCTAACATACAAGAATGGCCTGGATCCTGCTGTTAAAGCAAAACTCAGCGGCAAAAATGTTATCGCTATCGGTGCTGTTTCCGACGCAGTGGTTAATGAAGTTAAAACCGTTGCTGCCTCTGCCGAGAAAGTCTCCGGGATAGACCGCTTAGCAACCAATGATCTTATTAATGCCAGATTAACCGACCCTGTGGGCACTTTTGTAGTTGGCTACAACGCTATTCCTGATGCTCTGTCTGTAGCTTCCTATGCCGCAGCAAACAATTATGCCATCGTCCTGGCTAATCCTGATGGCACTGTAAATTCTTCAAAAATTAAAGGTTCTTCACTCTATATTATTGGCGGTCCGACTTTGGTCAGAGACATAACCGGCGCTACCCGTTTGTATGGTGCCGACCGTTTCGATACCAATGTGGAAGTTATCAAAGCCCTGATCTATTCCTACAATAAAGTTTATGTTGCCAATGGCCTTACCTTAGTCGACGCTCTGTCAGCTTCTTCTCTGGCTGCCAAAGACAATGCTCCTATTCTCTTAACTGACAATATCACAGTCAAAGCTGCCAGCACAGTTAATCCCCAAATAAGCGATGCCACCGTAGTTACTGCTTTGGGCGGCACTGGTGTTGTTTCTGATGCTGTCAGAGACCAGGTTGGTTTTGCCCTTGGTGAAGTTACCACAGCAGCCGTTACAGCCAAAAGTTATGATGATGACACAACAGACCAATATGTAGCCTTCACAGTCAATGGTCAGACCACAACCGTAGATGCTCTGCAAGCAGATGGCTGGGATGTGCAATTTGCAGCTTATGATAACAGATTCAATGGCAATGACATCTCGGCTGATTACTTTGCAGATGAAACTTATGGTCTGCTTAATGCCCCTATAACCGCAGCTGACATTTATATTCAAATTACCCTGACAAAGGGTGCAGATCTGGTTGTTTCCGATTTGCAAAAAATCACAATCAAAAATCTCAATCTGACTGCAACCTCAATTTCCGATTATACATTGTATAATAATACAATTGGTGATGACCAAGACAGCACCACACTGGTTGTAGGTGAAACAGCTACATTCAGAAAAATTACAGTGAACAACGGCGACTCCAAAGAAGATGTCACAACCGGTTACACAATCAAAAGTTCCAAAGCCGGTGTCATATCCGTAACAGCGGATACTGTAGATATTACTGCTGAAACACCTGGGACTGCAACTATTACGATCACTTACGGAGATATTACAAAAGCAGTTTCTCTTACAGTAAGTAGTGATGCCCGTGAAGTGGATAAAGCAAGAGTCAAAAATTCAGATGATAAGATTATTACTTCAGTCAAGACGCTCAAGAATATTCCCACTGATGTAACTGTAGAAGCAATTGATCAATTTGGCGATCCGATGCCAAGTGAACCAATTACCGTTGAAAGTTCAAATGTTGCTGTTGCAACGGTTGCTTTGGCTGGTGACATCATGACAATCGATTCTTTGGCAGCAGGCAAAGCTACTATCATTATCTATGATGGAGCAGGCAACAAAATCGGTACCTTAGCTTTAACCGTATCTGACAATACCGATGTTGCTAAAAAGACATTTGAATTGTTTGTACCGGCAACAGATGCTGCTGCTGACCTGATTGTAGGCGGAGCAACAAAAGCTGATTTTACAACAGATTCAACAATTGATATCGCAGATGACCTTTATGCAGCTTTACAGCTGAACCAATTCAATTCTGATGGCGTCTCAGTGGGCGCATCTCAAACCGTCTCAGTGGATTGGGTAGAATCCAAAGTTGGTGTTATAACCGTTAATAGTGTCGACGCTAATGGCAAAATCCTTGTTGAAGGACTTAAAGAAGGAACTGCAACTGTCAAAGTAACTGACGATGAAACCGGAAAAATTTACACCAAGAAATTCACCGTTGTTAATCAGGGTTACACCATTAAATCAGTTGCTTTCAAATCCATGTCCTCACCTACTTTTGCTAAGACTTTCAATTATAAGTCAGCCTTAACAGTAACTGAGACCGGAAATGATCCAATTATCAAAGGTATCACCCTCAACAAGGCAGCTTCTCAAGCAATCCGTATGGATTTAGCTAGTGGTCAATTGTACATCGACAAAGATGCAGATGGCCTCTTCTCAGCCGATGATACTGACCTTGGCATGTTCGAAATCGTCACAGTAGGAACATTTACAAATTCTGTAGTCAGCTTAACAGATGGCATCAAAACAGAATTTGGCGATGACGGAACTATCATCTTCAAAGTCTGGAATGCAGATGCTACTCCTAAGGTTGTTGCTTCCACCTCAGTTGATGTTAGTCTCTAATATGGATGCCTAATTCGTAAATGTTTTCGCGAGTTGAGAATAATTGATTAACTGGAAATCAATTACAGCTCAGGAGCACCCTGCAAAGGGTGCTCCTTTTGTTGTGCCTGTATGGGCGCAGTCTAGCCGGTGCAAGTCCCGGATGGGGGCTGCTGTTGTCAAGCTCGTTGCCGAATTGACAGATATTTAGTGTTGAACAATAATTTTTTAAAGGACTTATCAATTATCTGTAGAAAATTAACAATAAATTATTTTTCAATTCTCAATATAAGGAGGCTGTTTTTATGTGCTTGATTAGTTTAAACAAGAAGGGTGCCCTTGGTGCGACAATGATAACTGCAGTAATTGTAGTGATTGCATTGCTGGCCATGCTTCCGCTGCAAACGTTTGCAGCTACAACCAGTTCGCGTATTGCCGGAGAGGACCGGATAGCGACCGCTTCTGCTATCGGAAACGCTTTTGGTAGTGCTGAAACGGTTATCTTAGCCCCTGCTGATGATGCCAATCTGGTTGACTCGCTTACGGTAGCTCCTCTTGCCGGGAAAGTCAGCCCAATCTACATAACCTATAAGAATTCGCTGGACGCTGGTGTTAAAGCAAAACTGACAGGTAAAAATGTTTATGTGATTGGCGCGATTTCCGGTGCAGTATTCGCTGAAGTACAAACTGTTGCCAATTCGGCAACGAAACTGTCAGGAGCTGACCGTCTTGCAACCAATGCGGCAATTAATGGCAGACTAAGCGGTGTTGCTGGGACCTTTGTTGTTGGTTATAATGCAGTTCCAGATGCTCTTTCGATTGCTTCCTATGCAGCCGCTAACAACTATGCCATCGTCTTGGCCAATCCGGATGGTACTGTTGATACCGACAAAATATTAGGAAGCAATACCTATGTTGTTGGCGGACCGACATTGGTTAAGGAAATTGCTGGTGCTACCCGTCTGAGCGGCATGGACCGTTTTGCAACCAACACAGCTGTTATCAACAACCTGTCTTTAAGCTTCAGTACGGTTTATCTCGCTAACGGCCTCAGTCTCGTTGATGCCCTTGCAGGGTCTTCCCTTGCTGCCTTAACAAATTCTCCAATCATTCTTTCTAACAACAATACAGTAACTACTGCCTTTAACTCCAAGCTGGCAAGCGACGGCAAAGTTATCGCTCTCGGCGGTACGGGCGCAGTACCGGATTCTGTTTTAGCGAAAGTTACTTACAAAAGTGCCGAACCTGCTTCCGAAATAACAGGCTATGAATTGACTAACAGCACCGGTACAGAATTTGTTCAGACAAGTAATATTCTTGTTGTCACTGAAACAGCTTATTTCAGCAAAATAACAGCAACAACTGAAGGTAACGAAGAAATTATCACAGATACAAGTTCTTTCAGCATTCAATCTTCGGATCCTGGTGTCCTACACGTTGACCCAGATTCAGACATAAATCAAATTACTGCTGAAACAGAAGGGATAGCTACAATTACGATTACTTACGGAAATCTGACGAAGCAAGTTACCTTAAGAGTAGTGAATAATGAGCGTGAATTAACCGCAGTCAGATTTAAAGATATGGTTACCGATACGGTTATTACATCACTGAAAACGATTATCCCGACTGACACCGCAAAAGCGACAGACATCCTAGTTGAACCAATTGACCAATACGGCGATAAAATGCCGGCTGAATTTTACGATGCTACAAGTTCGAACGATTCCATTATGACCATAAGTGATAACGGGGACGGAGAAATCACCGTAACAGGTGTTGTTGCCGGCAAAGCTGCAGTCATTATTCACGATTCCGACGACAATAGAATTGGCTCTTTAGGCGTGAATGTGTCAGATAATTCAGAAATAGCTTCTGAATCCTTTGGAATCCATCTGCCGGTAAATAATTCTGAGTGCGAAGATCTGGTATCTGGTACTGATTTAACTGATTTCTCCGCTGATTCCACAGTGGATATTTCTGGAGATTCGTATGTAGTTTATCGTTTGAGCCAATACAACTCTGACGGCATTTACTTAGGGGCAGATACCACTATTACTATTGATCTTGTAAAATCCTCAAGTGATGTTGCGGATTATACTGAAACTGACAATGGTGATATTGTTGTAGAAGGCCTTAAGGCAGGTGCGGCTTCACTGGTTGTAAAGGATGATGAAAGCGGCAAATCCTACATTGCAAAGATTACCGTTATTGATGAGGGCTATAGCATTGAATCCGTTAATTTTAAATCTGTCACATCACCAGCCTCTCCGAGAAACTATAATTACAAGTTGGTACTGAACTATACTGAGACCGGAAACGATCCGATCATTAAGGGTGTTACACTTTACAAACCAGTTTCCCAGGATATCCGTCTGCAGACATCGGATGGCCAGTTGTATATCGATAAAGATGGCGATGGTCAGTATGACAGCTCTGTAGATACTGATCTTGGATATCTGGAAATTACGATAAGCGGAGACTTTGCAGAATCTCCTGGTCCTGATGTTGCTGAAGGTTTCAACGTGAGTCAAGGTGATTCTGGAACAGTCTACTTCAAGATAATAAGCCCGGCAGGAAAAATAGTTGCCTCCACATATATTAATGTAGATCTCTAAAGAATTCATTTCAGAGAGTGCCCGAGAAGGGTACTCTTCTTTATCTTAGAT
>DATMYJ010000080.1:0-3618 GCA_035561015.1 Desulfitobacteriaceae bacterium
GTATAGTGGTTTTAGCCGGCTGCGGTCCAACTGCAACAGCTGACAGGGGAAAGTCAACACTGGCTGCTTCGGCTCCAACTCCAGCCAATCCGGACCTTATTTTGGCAACAACGACCAGCACCCAGGACAGCGGTTTGTTGGATGTACTGATCCCGATGTTTGAAAAGAAAACAGGTTACAAAGTCAAAACCGTAGCGGTAGGAACCGGGGCGGCTCTGGCTTTAGGGCAAAAGGGTGAAGCTGATGTCCTACTGACACATGCGCCATCCTCTGAGCAGCCGCTGGTAGACGATAAAACAGCAGTTAATTATCAACTGCTGATGCACAACGATTTTATTATCGTCGGGCCGGCTAACGATCCGGCAGGGGTCAAAAAAGCAGCCACCCTTAAAGAAGTGTTTAAAGCTGTTTCTGACAGCAAGTCCGTCTTTATTTCCCGTGGTGATAAGTCAGGGACCGATACGAAGGAAAAGGATCTCTGGAAAAAGGCGGGGATTATCCCAAGCGGCAGCTGGTATCAAGAGAGTGGCGTCGGAATGGGTCAAACTCTGAATATTGCTTCGCAAAAAGCGGGCTACACCCTGACTGACAGAGCTACGTATTTAGCTAATAAGAATAACCTGCAGCTGGAAATTCTTCGCGAGGGCGACAGTACACTGCTCAATATCTATCATGTAATGGAGGTAAATCCTGAAAAATTCCCCAAGGTTAACAAAGACGGCGCTAAGGCTTTTGTTGACTTTATGATTAACAGCGAAACCCAAAAGACAATAGGTGAATTTGGCAAGGATAAATATGGTCAAGCCTTGTTCTTCGCTGATTACGGCAAGAAAATGGAAGACTTGGCCAAATAAAATTATCTTCAAACAAAGGGCTTAGGAGCGGAAGACAATGGTATTAATCTGGCAGGGTATAAAAGAGGCTTTTCATCTTCTGTTGACAGGAGATCCGGAGGTAGTCGAAATTGTTTTGTCTACCTTGCAGGTCTCGGGCACCGCTACCCTCATAAGTGTAATTATCGGTGTTCCCCTCGGCACCTTAATTGCCCTGAATAGTTTCCCGGGCCGCAAGTTTGCCTTAAGCCTGGTGAACACCGGGATGGGGATGCCGCCGGTAGTTGTTGGTCTCTGGGTATCGATCTTCCTTTGGCGTTCCGGCCCATTTGGTTTCCTCGACATTCTCTATACAAAAACGGCGATGATTATTGCCCAGGCAATTATCGCCTCCCCTGTGGTAGTAGGGTTGACGGCGGCAGCTATCGGCCTGACTGATCCGAAACTGCGTCTTCAGATCCGGGCTTTAGGGGCGAATAGCTTTCAATATCTTTGGTACTTACTAAGAGAAGTCCGCTTTGCCCTTTTTGCCGCCATTATTGCCGGATTCGGCGCAGTTGTTTCAGAAATCGGGGCCTCAATGATGGTTGGCGGAAACATCAAAGGCATGACAAGAGTCTTAACTACAGCTACCGCTCTGGAGGTTTCGAAAGGGAATTTTGATCTTGCAATAGCCCTGAGTATTATTTTGATGCTCTTGGCCTATGGGGTGACTTTCTGGCTGACACAACTGCAACAGAAACAGCAAGGGGTTTAGATATGTTGGAAGCCCGTAACATTAGTTGGCAAATAGGAACAAAGAAAATTTTAGATAATATCAACCTGTCTTTAAAAAGCGGAAGCAGGGTCGGGATAGTGGGGCCTAACGGTTCGGGAAAGAGCAGTCTGCTAAAAGTCCTCTCTTTTTTGGAACCTCCGACAAGCGGCCAGATTTTTTTCCAAGGGAAAAAATATAACGGGCGCATTCCCTTGGCCGTCCGGCGCAGGATCGGCATGGTGTTTCAGGAACCACTTCTTTTAAATACCACTGTTCAGGATAATGTGGGCGCAGGATTAAGGATGCGCGGTTTACCCAGGCAAGATATCCAGCAGCATATCCGGGAGTGGCTGGAGCGTTTCGGTGTGGGCCATTTGAAACAGCAACAAGCCCGAACACTATCCGGAGGTGAAGCTCAACGTGTCAGTCTTGCCCGGGCATTCGCTTTACAACCGGAAATACTGTTCATGGACGAACCTTTTTCTGCCCTTGATGCTCCTGCTAAGGAAGGGCTCCTATACGATCTGACCCTGATTTTACCCGGTACCCAAACAACAACCATTATAGTGAGTCATGACTTCCGGGAAATTAAACAGTTAACAGAGCGAACCCTGATCATGCTCAGGGGTGAAATTGCTGCGGATGCCCCGCCTGGGGAGCTGCTGGCCGGAACTCCAACTCAGGAAACAGAGGAGTTTATGAAACACTGGCGATAATAAAGATGAGTAAATCCAAGAAATAAAATGGGGAGGCGCAGGGGAATTTTGTGCTCTGATTCTGAAAATGCCAGAATAGCGGCCACTGGAGTACTTATGGCCGGCGGGAAAAATTCCCGGATGCAAAAGCATAAGGCCTTTCTCGAACTGAGAGGCCGATATCTGGTAGAGCATAGCCTGGAAGTTTTGCAGGCTGTTTTTGCAGAAGTATTGATCAGCAGCAATCAGCCTGAACTATTTGAAGCTTACGGGGTGCGCGTTATTCCGGATTTGCTTAAGGATCAGGGCCCTTTGGGCGGACTTTATTCCGGAATAAAAGCAGCTGCGTATGAAGTCGGCTTTTTTATGGCTTGTGACATGCCTTTTGTCCAAAGCAATGTTATTCGTTATCTAAACAGGTATGTTCAAGATTTTGAGATAGTTGTCCCGCGGGGAGAATCCGGTCTTCATCCCTTACATGCTTTTTACCGGCGCAGTTGTCTGCCTCATATTGAAAACAATCTTCAAGCTCAGCGCTTGAGGGTTGCTGATTTATATGCAGGCTGCAGGGTGCGTTATGTGGATTTCAGGGAATTGGCACCCTGCGGTAATCTGCGCAAAATATTTTGTAATATTAATACTCCGGAAGAATGGGCTAACGTTCAAGAGTTGAATCCGGGATGATAATCCTATGGGGATGGGTATAGATATTTACACGGTCTTGACGGGCAAATCCGAGCACTGTAATCCCCAGTTCATCAGCCAGCTTGAGTGCCAGATCAGTGGGCGCAGATCTGGCTATGACAATAGGCATATTCATTTTAGCTACTTTCAGGAGAATTTCTGAGGAAATGCGGCCGCTGAAAAATATGACATGATTGGTTAAATCCAGACCGGTTCTGAAAGCCTGGCCAAAAAGCTTATCAAAAACATTATGCCGCCCAATGTCATAACTGGATAACAAAACATCTCCACTCCGGGCAATCCCCCCACTGTGCACTCCACCGGTAGCCTGAAAAAGCGCTGAATGAGTTGACAGGTATTCAGCATATTTATATGCTTCTTCCAAGGAGATTTTCAGGGGAGAAATCTGGGGTTTAAGTAAAAAGGCCTCATGGGTTTGTCCCTTAATCCAGATTAAGTTGTCTTGAGGTTCATACTTCAGGGAAAATAAATCCTCCTGCTTGCGAATAAAACCTTCGGTTAAGAGAAAACCGATGCTTAACTCCTCGATTTGGGAAGGTGAACAATTGACAATAGCGATTTCTTCATTGTTAAAAAAAATAGTCAAGGCAATTTCCCGGACAATTATGTCTTCAGTTGCCTGAACAAC
>DATMYJ010000081.1:0-5352 GCA_035561015.1 Desulfitobacteriaceae bacterium
AGAAGCCCTGCTGCCAATCAGGCCGGGCTTCTTTAATTTAACAAGTGAACAATAATGTAACTAAATGAACACTCAGGATCATCCCTCAGGTTTATCCCTCGAGTCGGCTTTTAAACTCTTCCAGACCAATCTGCTCGATGAATTTGCCCAGGCGCTCATGTTTTTTGCCGCCCTCGGCAAAGACCTTGATAATTTTATCGACTTTCTCCAGAACTTGTTCCTGATCGAGTCCTTCGTATATTGTCTGGCCAATACGGGGAGTCACGCCGCCGTTGCCGCCGACCATTAATTTAAATCCCTTGGGCATCCCCGCAACACCGATATCCCGGTAATGACTCTCGCCGCAGCAATTGGGACAGCCGCTGATGCCCATTTTGAATTTACTGGGCAACTCCAAACCATGATAAAGTTCATCCAGTTTTAAGCCCAGGCTGACGGAATCCTGTTGGCCTCTTTTGCAGAAGGTGGTTCCCGGACAAAATTTGATGCTGCGCACACAGAGCCCGATGGCATGACTGGGCTTCATACCCAAATCGCGCCAGGCATTGTCCAGATCTTCCTCTTTGAGACCGACAATCGCCAGGCGCTGAGCAGAGGTCATTTTCAGGGCCTGGGC
Organism: Desulfitobacteriaceae bacterium; assembly: GCA_035561015.1. Lineage (GTDB taxonomy): Bacteria > Bacillota > Desulfitobacteriia > Desulfitobacteriales > Desulfitobacteriaceae > UBA2264. The sequence goes on from DATMYJ010000081.1 coordinate 617, forward strand.
ATTATATTTTTCTGCTACATCGGCTATTTTCCTTAAAGCATCCGGAGTTACCAAACCTCCAGGCATATGAGGGACTATGGCATAAGTCTCTTTGTCGCGCTGAAGCACTGCACCCTTGTCCAATAAATCAGTTGCAGCCATTTTCTATCACTCCTTTAATATATTATTGAACATAACATATATTCATATGTTATCATAAAATTAACTAAAGTCCCATATTCTTTTATCCTTGCCAGGGCTTAAAAAGAACAGCGCCAGTTATGATTTTACCCAGGCTGAAGAGGCCGTGCCCAGGGGGCAGAAATTCATGGTGCAAGTAAAAGTCGGCGAAACAGCGAAAAACGGGGGTGATATGTGTTTTAAAACACCCCTGGAACTTGGTCATTATATGGTTGAAACTTATGAGAATTCCGAAGAAGCCGATATCGCTATCCTGGAAGAGCAATTAGGAGTCTCCAAAGAGGAATGGCTCAGGATATGTGCTCGGGTTTACGAGGATGAGGCTATGAGAAGCAAGTTCACGGAAATTCTGAACAGGAGGATAAATGACCTGCTGTAGGAAAAGTCAATTGCACCGGAATGCCGTTATCATTCAGAATAAAAAAGACCCGGCTCTTGCGGAAACAGCAATAAAATTACTGGCTATTATCCTGGCTGCCATGATCTTGGCCGGCGGCTGTGCGAAATCTATATTTGATTAACTTCTGTTGGAAACAGAGCGCGATACAGACAGATTAAAAAGCGGGCCCTGATGGAGGTGGCTTCATGCCTGTCCAAAACAGCGACATTTCAAAAATATTCAATCAGTTAGCCGATCTGCTGGAGATCAAAGGAGACAATCCTTTCCGGATACGGGCCTACAGAATGGCGGCCCGGAACATAGGCAGCCTTTCTGATGATGTCCGGGAAATGATCAAAAAGGGAAAAGATCTGACTGAAATTTCCGGGATCGGCAAGGAACTGGCCGAAAAAATAGAAGAAATCGTTAATAGCGGAGGCCTTTCCCAACTGGAAGAAATCAAAAAAGAAGTGCCGGAGGCCTTGATCGCTCTGCTGAAAATCGAGGGACTGGGTCCGAAACGGACCGGTGCATTATACGAAAAACTGGGTATTGAAAACCTCGCTGAACTGGAAAAGGCGGCCGAAGCGGGAATAATTAAGGAATTAGCAGGTTTTGGCGAAAAAACAGAACAGAATATCCTGCGGGAAATCAAACGGGGAGGCGGGAAAAAAGGGAAAAAGGAAAGAATCATACTGGCCGAGGCGGAAGAACTGGCCCGACCTTTGATTGAGTATCTGAAGCAGATCGAGGGTGTAAAGAAGATAGAGATCGCCGGGAGCTATCGCCGAGGCCGTGAGACTGTCGGCGATCTGGACATCCTGGTCACGCATCTGAAGGGAGCGGATGTGATGCAACGCTTTGTCGACTATGAGGATGTGGAGCGAGTGCTCGCCAAGGGGCAGACCAAATCATTGGTGGTGATGAAATCCAAGCTTCAAGTCGATCTGCGGGCTGTGCCCGAGGCCAGCTATGGGGCGGCGCTGCATTATTTCACTGGTTCAAAGGAACATAATATTCAAATTAGAAAAATGGGCAGTGAAAAGGGATTGAAGATTAATGAATACGGCGTATTCCGGGATGATCGGCGTATCGCCGGCAAGACCGAAAAGGAGGTCTTCGAGCAGGTCGGAATGCCTTATATCGAGCCGGAGCTGCGGGAAAACCGCGGCGAGCTGGAGGCGGCTAAAAACAACAAACTTCCCCAACTGATCGAAAGCGAGGATATCCGGGGGGACCTGCATATCCATACTAACGAAACTGACGGCCGCTCCAGCCTGGAAGAGATGGCCCAGGCAGCCATTGCTAAGGGATATCAGTATCTGGCCATCTGCGATCATTCCCAGCGTGTTTCGGTGGCCAAGGGCATGGATGAAAAACGTCTTTCTGAGCAGATCGCCCGGATCGAGCGGCTGAATGAAAAACTGGAAAAGATAGTCCTGCTGAAAAGTGCAGAGGTGGAAATACTGGAAGACGGTTCTTTGGATCTTCCGGACCGGATACTGCAAAGACTCGATCTGGTGGTCTGTGCGGTTCATTACAAATTCAGGCTTTCCAGGGAAAAGCAGACCGCAAGAATCATAAAAGGGATCAGCAATCCCTATGTGACCATCTTGTCTCATCCGACCGGCCGGCTGATCAACCGCAGAGAGCCATACGAACTGGATATGGAGCGTCTGATGAAGGCTGCCAGGGATAGCGGCTGTACCCTGGAGCTGAACGCGCAGCCGGAGCGTCTGGATTTGAATGATCTGTACTGCAGGATGGCCAAGGAAAATGGAGTGATGATCGCGATATCCAGCGATGCGCACAGCACAGACCAACTGAAGATGATGAAATATGGCCTAAAACAGGCCAGAAGAGGATGGCTTGAAGCCGAAGATGTCCTGAATACGAAGAGCCTTGAGCAGCTATTGAAATGGATAAAGAACAGAAGGTGATGAGATGACCAATTTCAAAAGATCTTTCTGGAAATGGGACAGATTGGAAACGATAACTATTGGTGGGAAAATAATGTTTCCTGGCGGCCTTTGCTGTCAATCAATGGCATCCCGATGCCGAGGTTGAGGAGCTTGTTCGTCAAACGATCTGACTAGGCTTATGAGGCGAATTTAATATAGGTACAATTTGATACTTTTCTACCTATAATAAATTGATATAGGTAGAAAACAACGATATAATACCTATGTGAAGGAGGTGTATGTAATGAGTGAGCAAAAATTACCTATGTTGCCGCCAAATGTTGAATTGGAAACAAAAACAGTGTTGAAACAGTTGGCAAAAGCTAACAGAGCCCTGGCTGAACTGAAAGGTTATGCCGACACTATCCCCAATAAGCACATTTTAATAAATGCGGTCATGATAAATGAAGCCAAGGATAGTTCTGCGCTTGAAAATATTGTAACAACCCATGACGACCTTTATAAAGCAATGAGTGAGGCCAGCGGAGCAAGCCCTGCCGCCAAGGAAGTTGTCAGCTACAGGACTGCTTTGTGGCATGGTTATGAGTTGGTTAAAGCTCAGGACATGCTGACCACGAATATGATTGTCGAGATTCAAGTTATTATCGAAAAGAATAGTGCGGGCATAAGAAAGCTGCCCGGTACTGTACTTCGCAATGAAAGAACCGGGGAAACTGTTTATACTCCACCGGCAGGTGAAGCTGAAATCAGAGAGCTTCTTAGCAATCTCGAAAAATATATTAATGAAGACCATAATGATATTGACCCCTTGATAAAGCTGGCGGTAATCCATTATCAATTCGAGAGTATACATCCCTTTTATGATGGTAATGGCAGGACGGGCAGAATCATCAATGTGCTTTACCTGGTCTTGAAGGAATTGCTGGATAGCCCTATCCTTTATTTAAGCAGCTATATAATCAGGAACAAATCAGCATATTACAGGCTTCTTCAGGAAGTGCGAACCCATGAGAACTGGGAGGAATGGATTGTTTATATCCTTACAGGAATTGAGGAAACTGCCGAAGAGACCTTGAGGCTTGTAAAAAGAATCAATGCTGAGGTTGAAGCCATGAGTACTGAAATTAAAGAGAGGCTTCCTAAAATATATTCCAAGGAATTGATTGCTTTGCTGTTCTATGAGTTTTATACCAAAATCGTCTATCTTGAAAAGGGCTTGGCGGTAACCAGAAAAACGGCAGTCAATTACTTGTCCTCTCTGGAAAAAGAGGGCTTCCTTACTTCTGAAAAAATAGGCAAGGAACGGATTTATCAAAATAGAAGGCTCTACGATTTGGTTAAGTACGGTCAGTGAGAGGTGGTCCTTCTCCCCGGAGAAGCTGAAATTATCAGCCTTTCACTCTGCTACTGTATCTAATATGTTAATATAATGCTATCATTGTATTATACTATAAGTGTATAAATAATATATTGAGTGTTATCATAAAGGAGAATTTTTGTGGCCAGTAGAATTGCTATAACATTATCAGAATTAGAGCAAAAGAAATTAAAAAGAATCGTCAAAAGATTAAAGCTGGCAAGCTCCGGCCAATTATTACGGATGCTGCTCAGTGGTGATGAAAAGGTAATTGACTGGATTGATGAAGAACTAAAGAAGCCGGAATCATTATTTGAATAAAGGAGGAAAACATGAACGAATATATCTATAAGGTTGAATATTTACAGCACACTCAATCGCATAATCCAGATGAAAAAAAAGCGGAACTTACTCAGGATGAATTGATAGCGCTCTTGAGCACAGGTAATGTCACTCTATGGAGAGCTGAAATTATTTACCAGGGCGGAACACCGAAGCGAAAAGGTATGATTGACCCATGAGTCAGGACAATAATTTCGGAATTCTAAGTGAACCAGATCTAATATGAAACAGGAAACTGTCAAGAAAAGGAAGGTTCGCATAAATGGGCAGAAGGCATGGTCTTAGCCCTGTGTTACCATAATTAATCTTGAAAGATAAAGGCCTGACTGGGATTGAGCAGCAGCTTGTCTGCGGCCATGAGTCAGGTCATTTTTTATTCCAGGCCGAGGCCAATAATAATGCCCACAATACAGGCGCCAGGGTCTTTAGGGTCATTTTTTTATATTTTTGCCATCCGAAATCGTTCCTTTTAATTTTAGTATTTCATTACCTGGCAGTTTCTGACTACACTATTATTAAAGTACTCCATTTATCATATTTTTAAAAAGGTGGGTTG
>DATMYJ010000082.1:0-5326 GCA_035561015.1 Desulfitobacteriaceae bacterium
TGCTTGTAGTTTGATGATATTGGAAATAGATTGTAATTGAGAGCTGAAACAAGTAAAATAAAGGCAAATAAGTCTGAATTATCAGAAAAATTAACTGCTGCTGTTTGGCAGGCACTAGCTGCGGAAGGCTGTTATCAGGAGGAGGTATGGTTATGGCAGAAATAAAAGTGGATGTACGTGGTGAAACATGCCCTGTTCCCCTGGTGGAAATGCGCAAGGCTTTAAGAAAAGCAGTCTCAGGGGATATTATCGAAATTACAGGCACCCATCCGGCCTCGAAAAAGGAAATCCCCATGGCTGCTCAGGCCTTGTCCGTGAAGATCATCAGCGAAGAACAGCTGGAAAATGAATGGAGAATCAAGCTGCAGAAATAGATGAAACAAGTCAAAGGAGGCATTTTTATGAGTGCTAAAACCACTATTATCGTTCATAGCGGGGATATGGATAAGCTCTACAGTGCCTTGATCATAGCGAACGGAGCCTTGGCGATGGGTATGGAAGCTTCCTTGTACTTCACCTTCTGGGGCTTGCTGCGGTTGAAGAAAGGCGGTCTTAATAAAGGACCTTTATCGAAAATGCATATGTTTGGCCTGGGAAAGCTCATGATCAAGAGCAGAATGAAAAAAGCCAATGTGGTTTCATTGGAAAGGCTGATGGCTGATTTAAAGGAACTGGGCGGGAAAATTATTGCCTGTGAGATGACCATGGAAATAATGGGGGTAAAACCCTCGGACTTACAGGAGGATCTGATCGACGATTACGGAGCGGTGGGAACCTATATCCAGGAAGCCCGGGATTCAGATATAACTTTGTTTATTTAGAAGTGAGATAAAGAAGTGAGGTGAGGTTTCTATGACAGGAAAAGCGGTTTACATGGATAATGCTTCAGCAACAAGGCTGGCTGAGGAAGTCTTTGAAGCTATGAAACCCTGTTTTTTTGAAAACTATGCTGTGGCCACCTCGGAATTCGGTTATTCCCAGGGCCTTCAAGCCAGAGAGATTTTGGCAGATGCCAGAGCCAGGCTGGCTGCTTCTCTGGGTGCCCAGCCTGAGGAATTTATCTTTACATCCGGCAATACGGAATCGAGCAACCTGGCTTTGAAGGGTGTCGCCAGGATAATGAGCATCAAAAAAGGCAACCATATTATTGTTTCGGCAATTGAAGATTTTCCGGTTCTTCACAGTGCTAAAGCCTTGGAAAAACAGGGATTTGATGTGGATTATGTTGAAGTTGATGAATATGGTCTGGTCAAGATCGAGCAGTTGAAAAAATATATGCGCCCTAACACCATTCTGGTTTCCATCCAGCACGGGAATCAGGAGATAGGCACAATTCAGGATATCGCAACGATCGGTATACTCTGTAAGGCCAGAAACATTCTTTTCCATACAGATGCCACCCATACTTTTACCAGAATTCCTTTAGATGTCAGGAATATTCATGTTGATCTGGTAACCGTATCTGCCCATACTATCCACGGCCCCAAGGGTATAGGCGGACTTTATATTCGTAAAGGCACCCCGATTGTTAAAATAATGGACGGCGGTTATCAGGAATTTGACCTCAGAGCGGGAATCGAAAATATTCCGGGAGCTGTGGGTTTTGCCAGAGCTGCTGAACTGGTAACTGCCGCAGAAAATGCCCGACTCCAAGCCATGCGTGACAAGCTGATTGCTTCGATCCTGGCGGAAATTCCTCACGTTACTTTGAATGGGCATCCGGAAAAGAGGCTGCCCCAAAATGCCAATATAACCTTTCATTATGTTGAAGGAGAATCAGTCACTCTGCATTTGGATATGTACGGAATTGCTGTCAGTACGGGCTCTTCCTGCTTTAGCCGCTCCCTGGAAGCCAGCCATGTGATCATGGCTCTTGGCGGTGACCATGAAAGAGCTCACGGCTCTATTCGTTTTACCTTGGGCCGTTATAATTCAATGGAGGAAGTAGAATTTGTAGTCGCTACCCTGACCAAGATCATAGCCAATCTGAGAGCAATCAGTCCTTTAGGAAAAACAGGAGGTGTGTAAAATGACATTTCCCTATAATGATATTGTTCTGGAACATTTCCGTCATCCCCGTAATGTCGGCACCCTGGAAAATCCTGATGGTAAAGCCACGGAAGGCAGTCCAGCCTGCGGAGATATGGTTTCAGTTTATATTAATGTCGATCCGGAAACGAAAAGAATTACAGATATTAAGTTTGAATCCTACGGCTGTGCCTCCAATATCGCCACAGGCTCCATTATTACAGAACTGGCAAAAGGCAAAACTTTGGATGAGGCTAAAAAAATAAGCTGGAAAGAGGCTTCCGAGGCTTTGGGTGGACTGCCGCCCATCAAGGCCCACTGCTCAGTTTTAGCAGTGGAAGGCTTAAGGGGGGCTATTCAGAATTACGAAGAAAAACATGGCCTGGAAGTCAGCAGGGAAGTGACCACAGAGGAGGTCATCCGCAAAAGACTAAGAAGAGTGATGAATCCTATGAAAGGTCTGGATATGGTGACAACAAATCTGGTCAAGGAAGTAGAAGTAAAAGATGGTGTAGTACGCTTGGTTATTGATCTGCCGGAGAACCATCAGTTTGCGGCTTCCATCAAAGAAGAAGCCAGGGAAAGGATAGAAAATTTGTGGGATGTGAAAGAAGTAATCATTGAATTTGCCCAATAGCTGTTAATAGATGCCAACTGAGCCGACTGAAGTGATAATTCTCTTTGGCCGGCTTTTTTAAAGAGAGGTGTTGGCTGTGGCTAAAAACAGAAACATGACAATATCGTTTGCTGTTGTCATCATTGTTCTTACTGCTCTGATCTCAGGTGGTGCTGTCTATTTTGTGCTGCAGGAAAAATATCTGGCGAGTATGCAGGTTAAAAGTTCGGAAATTGAGGAGCTTAACCTGGAAATAACCAACCTGAAAGCTAAAATAGAAGAGCTGGATAATGAAATCAGTAATTTAGCACCGCAAACACCAACTCCAGCCAGCAGTGAAGAGAGGGTTATTATTCAGGAAAAAGCAGATAAGATTCTTTTTGCTCTGAAAAACAAAGACATGGCTGCAGTGAGTAAATATATTCATCCCCAAAAAGGCCTGCGTTTTACTCCTTATACCTATATCAACACAGCTGCAGATTTGGTTTTTTCTGTGTCCGATCTCCCTGGTTTGTTCAGCAGCAGTACAGTATACAATTGGGGGAAATATGATGGCTCCGGCCAACCTATCCAGCTAACCTTCAGTGATTACTATGTGAAATTTATTTACGATAAAAATTTCCTGGCCGCCCCGCAGATCTTTTTTGATCAGGTTTTCCAGCGGGGCAATATGATCAATAACATCACAATGGCCTATCCCCAGGGTGCAGTGCTGGAGTATTATTTTCCTGGTTTTGTTAAGCAATACGAGGGAATGGACTGGGAAAGCCTGAAACTAGTTTTTGAACAAACCGGGCCAAACTGGTATCTGGTAGGCATCATTCATGAACAATGGACAATTTAAGGCCGATTTTTTTAGGAGGTGTTTTCCTTGAAACGCAGATATCATATTTTTCTGACAGTATTCCTCAGTTTGGTGCTGGCACTCTCCGGCTGTGCAGCTGCGGATGTAAGCGGTCAAGCTACAGATTTAATGGCCGGTATCCAGGCGTCTGAGCAGCCGGCAGGGCCGGTTCAGCCAGATGAGAATATCCGCCAAGCGATCAACCGTTTCTCGGCCGCCCTGTTTCAGGTCTCGGCCGAAAACAAGGGCAATATCATGATTTCGCCGGCATCGGTCTATCTGGCCCTGGCTATGACTTTAAATGGTGCTGATGGCGAAACGAAGGCCGCACTGCTGAAAGTCCTGACTGATCAGGGTCTGACTGTCGATATGATCAACAAAGGCTGCCGTGACTGGATGACTCTGCTGACCAAGACAGGCAGCAAGACGACCCTGGTGATTGCCGACTCTATCTGGTATGATCAGAATTTCTCGCCCTCCAAACCATTCCTGCAAACCAATGCCGACTACTATGCTGCTGGGGTGCGTAAACTTGATTTTAAAGACAAGGGTACGCCGGCTATAATCAACGATTGGGTTAAAGAGGCCACTAATGGCACGATCGACAAGATCGTCGAGTCCATCAATCCGGATATCGTTATGTACCTGATCAATGCCATCTATTTCAAGTCCGACTGGCAGGCACCATTTGAGCAGAATGAAACCCGCAATCAGACCTTCAACACGCCAAATGGAGCCGTTGAAACAGCTTTCCTGCATCGTAACGGTAAGATGGGCTATTTCTCGGGCCATGATGCCAGCGGGATCATGCTTCCCTATGATGATGGGCAGTATGCTTACTTTGCTTTGCTGCCGGATGGCCAAATGACCCCGCGCGAATGGCTGGCCAGGCAGGAGCAGTCTTCCCTGCTCGCCAATATTGCGGGAATGATGTCCCAGAAGGCTGATTTCACGGTTGAGCTCGCTATGCCGAAGTTCGAGTCGCGTTACGATGACAGCCTGCGCAATGAACTGACCCGGCTGGGTCTGGAAATTGCCTTCGATCCGAACCGTGCCGACTTTTCACAAATGAATGAACAGCATACTAAGAACCTCTTTATCAGCGAGATCAAGCACAAGACATTTGTCCGGGTCGACGAGAAAGGCACCGAAGCTGCAGCGGTGACCTCTGTCGAGGTAGGGACGACTGCTATACCGGTGTCTGATAAGCAGCTGACTTTTGATCGCCCATTTCTTTACGGCATTATGGATCTTAAGACCGGCACGCCGCTTTTCCTTGGTATCATGGAAGATCCTGCGGTTAAGTGAAGTAGAATAAATCACAAATATCTGGCCATCTGATGGCTGTCAGCGGTCCTTTACTGGGGTCTCCGAAAATAAGTCAGGAGAATGCTATGATTAAACTGTTAATTGCCAAATTCATTGACAACTATGAAGATACTGAAGAAACTGGCATCCGGGCTCAATACATCTTTCTGAGCGGTGTATTGGGGATTATTTGCAATCTGTTTCTGTTCGGGCTGAAGCTGACAATCGGTCTGTTTATGAACAGTATCGCCGTTGTCTCCGATGCTTTCAATAATCTATCGGATATCGGTTCATCCCTTATAACTCTTATCAGCGCCAAAAAGAGCAGTCGTCTCCCTGACCAGCAGCACCCCTTCGGCCACGGCAGACTGGAGTATATTTCATCCCTGATGGTAGCTTTCATAATAATTATGGTTGGCTTCGAATTGCTGCGCAACTCCCTGAGTAAAATCATCAACCCGGTACCATTAGTGTTTAGTCCGATATTGATAACCATATTGATTATCTCTATTTCCGTAAAGCTTTGGATG
>DATMYJ010000083.1:0-3086 GCA_035561015.1 Desulfitobacteriaceae bacterium
GATCATAAGAACCTCCATTATTTATGCAACTCACAGAGCCGCATACTGTCCTGCAATATATCCGGATGACCAGGCCCACTGCAGATTAAAACCACCGCACTGCCCGTCTATATCCAATATCTCACCGGCAAAAAATAAACCTTTAACCAACTCCGATTCCATGGTATTCTCATTTATTTCCCTGGTATCAATGCCGCCTGCTGTCACCTGAGCACTAGACCAGCTTTTTGTTCCTCTTATTTTATATCTCCAGTCAGTCAGAATATTTGTTATTCTATCCTGCTCTTGAGCGGATAGACAGGCTACCGGGCGCTTTAAATCACTGATACCCGCTTCTGCCAGGATCACAGGTATCACCCTTTTATTTAGCAGGCCAACAAAGCTAAAGTCGACAGGCTTGTGCGGATTCAGCTGAAAACGTCTGCTGATAAGATTTCTTACTTCTTCTTCAGACATCATATCCATTATTGTTATTTTCAGGTACGCTTCTTTCCCTTGATTCAACAATTCTCCAGCTTTCCTGCTAAGCTGCAAAATAGGCGGACCGGATACTCCATAATTTGTGAAAAGAATATCGCCCCTGTCTTTTGCCATAGTTTTATTCTTGTGGATAATTGCAGCAGTCCCCACAAATTTAACCCCATCGATACGCTTAAAAAACGGACCCTCCAACATTAACTGAACCAGGGCAGGAAAAATGCTTGTAATAGTATGCCCCATCTTGGCTGCCAAATCAAAACCATTGCCATCAGAACCGCTGACAGGCATGGCTTTACCGCCGGCAGCAATAATGACTCTGTCTCCCCGGTAGGCTTGGCCATTTGCCACTTCTATAATAAACTCCGTTTTTTTTCTGGTAATATTTTTTACATAAGCATCGCTGATAACATTAATTCCTGTCTCACTTAAGTCATAGCGCAGGACATCGAGAATACTTGAGGCCTGATCAGACATTGGGAAGACCTTCCCGGCATCCTCCACTTTATGCTCAATCCCCAGTTTCTCAAAAAACCTGAGAGTATCATCTATTGTAAAATTGGCTAAAGCACTGTTCACAAATTTGGGTTTATGACCGTGGTAATGAGTAGAATCGGCAAATATATTTGTAAAATTGCAGCGTCCGTTTCCTGTAGCCAATATTTTCTTGCCTACTCGCGGGTTTCTCTCCAGTATCGTAACTTCGGCACCCCGTCTTCCGGCTGAAATAGCCGCGATCATTCCCGCTGCTCCTCCCCCGACTATAATAACCTGCTTCTTTATTTTCATATGCTAACAGGACCCCCGTTCCAGTACAAAAAACGCCGCAATTTATTGCGACGCTTGCATTTACTATGCCGCTTTCCCGGCAAATTTAGAATAGGTAGTTACTTCCATCGTATCTCAGCCTTTTTACGCGGTACTGTCCGTAAATATTTTATACTCGGATAGCCAACCGCCATGCAGGTTACAACTTGCTCATCATTTTGCAGATCCAGAATCCCTTTGATTTTTTTATCATGATTAGCAATTATCACAAACAAACCGATAAAAAAAGTACCCAGTCCTTGTGTCACAGCCATTATTTCCATATTAGAAGCAGCCAGGGCAGCATCTACCTTGCTTTTCGCAATAGTTAAAATCAAGATAGGCGCATTCCGGAACAGAAAGTCTCCTTTATCCACATCAAGACCACTTGAATAATAGCCTATTTTAATCATTTTTTTCAGCTTCTTTGATGCAATTTCTCTTATGCGGGGAATTTCTTCCTGGATAACTATGTAGGATACACCCTGACTGTTGGATGCTGTTTCTGTATAGCGACCAGCCTCGATAATTTTCTCTATCTTTTCACGCTCAACTTCTCTGTCCTCATATTGGCGCACAGAGCGTCTGAATTTGACAACATTTAAAAAGTTTTCCGGTTCAATGGTAAAGCTGTCTTCCTCAAATTCCTTGATTTCTTCCGTGCTCTCATCAGCAGTTACCGCCTTATGTGGACAGATTGCGATACAATGCCCGCACTTGAAACAGTTTTTATTAAAGGGCATAGCTTTTCCATCTGTTAACTCAATGTCATTTACAATGCAGTCACTGACACAAAGCCCACAGCCTGTGCAGCTGTTTTGATCAATCCTGATCCTGAACATTTTCATCACCTGACCTCAAATGATTTTAGCTGTCTTTAGTTTACCATTAATCTGGCATATATGAAAACTAATGCAATCTTAATTTTTATTGACTTAAATCAGGATACCTGAATTGAATTCAATTTTGTTTTCTTTCATGATCTCACTCATTACCGTCTATCATGGATATCTCGCAAATTTTTCAGGGCATAAACAAAAAGATCCCCGATGGTTTGCCGCACAAATCTTTTTATTTCCTCATCGATATCTTTAATTGCATCGAGCACGGCAATGGATCTTTTTCGCCAGTCCTCTGTCAAATCAAAATATGTCTCAGCTTCACTTGCTTTAACAACCTGATAGAGCGTATCAATAAACAGTTCCCGCTTTTTATCATCCAGGGCACTCAGCCAATCGTCCAGGGTCTTGTTCTTAAATATTGCGCTGCTGTTTACTCTTTGAACATATTGAAAGTCATCTCCGTCAATCAGCCAGGAGTAAGGATCATGCTGCATGATTCCGATACGGTTGCTTTTCACCACCGAATAGTTGCCGAAATGTTGTAAAAGCATTCCAATTACGGAGGACTGGGGGATAGTATTGTATATCCGATCCTGCATGTTTAAATAGTTACCGCTTGAAAGAACTTCTTTCCGGAATCCAGGTGCATCATGGCAGAAGACTTGGGTAATTTTGTTTTGCACAGAAGAATTGCAGTTAATTGCGGAATAGATTGCAATATTTCCTCCTTTGGAGTGCCCGCCGAGCAATAAATCCCCTGAAATCATCTCACCCAAAGTGTTCAGATACGCTACACCCTCTTCCTGCGATGGAACAGGGCTGATAAAAGTCATGTTGAAATCTTCTTTCCAGCCAACGAAAGAGGAGTCCGTCCCCCGATAGGCAATATATGCTGTTTTATCGTCCAACAGATAGGTAAGCGCTGAAAATTGTTTCTCTGCCTGAACATCTATTATATTG
>DATMYJ010000084.1:0-10905 GCA_035561015.1 Desulfitobacteriaceae bacterium
ATTATACCACTATCCTGAATAATCCTTAATAAACAAAGACCGAAAACTCGTTCGGTCTTATCGTCTGCATAGTATTATTTTCTAAATATCTTGCGCTTCACAAAGAATTCTGGTTAAACTGAAATAGGCACTTACTTTTAAACCGAAACCGGAAGGAGAGGAATTAATGACTAAACTATTATTAAGGCTATTTCTTAATGCCGCAGCCTTGTTCCTAACCACCCTGCTTGTCCCCGGGCTGCATTTAGAAGGGTTGGCAACTGCAATCTGGGCAGCTCTGGTATGGGGCTTAGTCAATACCCTCATTCGCCCCATTCTTTCTTTTTTTACTATCCCCCTGCAATTGCTTACCCTGGGTATTTTTACCCTGATCATCAATGCCTTAATGCTGCTCCTCACTGCTGAACTTGTTCCCGGTTTCAGTATTAACAGTTTTTCCAGCGCCTTTATCGGAGCCCTGGTCTTAAGTCTTATCAGCATAATTTTAAACAAGGTCATCGAGTAGGACCCTTTATTTGATTTTGGTCAGCAGGGTTTGCATGGCTTTCTCTAATTGCGGATCAAAGCTGGTATCTGTCGGAGAAATGGTGGCATCCTGATTCTTGTTCAATTCAACTATAATATCAGGCTGGATTCCAATTTTATGAATATCCAGCTTCTTAGGAGTCAAATATTTGGCAGTCGTCAGTTTAACACTGGTCCCGCTGTCCAGAGGGAAAACAGTCTGCACAATACCTTTACCAAATGTCTTCTTTCCAATCAGTGTCCCGCTGCCATTATCCTTGATCGCCCCAGCCACGATCTCTGCTGCTGATGCACTTTCTTCATTCACTAAAACAACCAAAGGCAGCCCCAGGTAATTTTCTTTCACAGGATTTTTTGTTTCTATATTACCTTTTTTGTCTACTATGTAGACGACAGGCCCTGAGGAAACAAAATAACTGGCAACTTGAACCGAAGCATTCAATTCCCCGCCATGGTTATAGCGCAAATCCAGGATCAGTCCTTTGTAATGCTGAATATCCATGGATTTCAAGACCTCAGCTAATTCTTTGCCTGTATCAGAAGAAAACTGGGCAATATCAATATAGGCCAAATCGTTATGACCAGGTAAGGCTTTGCCATCCACAGTTGGCACGATAATATTTTCACGTATTAAGGATACGGTAACTTCCTGCTTCAGGCTCTCCCGATAAAGAACCAGGGTCACTTTTGTTCCTGGTTCTCCCCTCATGAGGGAAACAGCTTTTTCCTGGTCAATCGTCGTTGTATCCACATCATCAATTTTTTCGACTATGTCGCCTATCTGGATATCTGCTTTTGACGCCGGAGTATTTTTAAGAGCCCGCAGAACTACTAGTTTATTGGGATCCGCCAAGCTTAAGACTATCCCAACTCCGCCGAATTTGCCTTCGATAACCTCCATCAGATCTTGATTTTCCGCAGCATTCATATACGCAGAATAGGGATCCCCCAGAGAATCTACAATCCCTTTGGTTGCTCCCTCAAAAAGCTGGTTCTTGTTAACACCTTCCAAATACTGGGTATCTATCAGTTCCAGTACAGAAACAAAGCGACTGATATAAGTGAAATTTGCAGCTATAAATCCACCCAGCGCAAACGTAATGACTACACAACAAATAAGCAGGCCTATCCCAATGCGTTTAAAGAAACGCTTTCCTTGCCCCTCCTGCAATATGCTAACCCCTTCCCATCTCTGCTTCCTTCCCCGAACTTAATTCCGGCCTGAACTTAATTCCGGCCGGAATATGGGCCTGCTCTACAATAAATTTTATGATCCTTAACGGAAATACTGCAAAGGATCTGTCGGATTTCCATTGATCCGCACTTCAAAGTGTAAATGAGGACCGGTACTGAATCCCGTTGATCCTACATAGCCGATTACTTGATCCTGTGCGATTTGTTGTCCATCACTGACTGCCAACCGGGACTGATGAGCATAAAGAGTAGATACCCCCTTGCCATGGTCGATTACTACGGCATTGCCATAGCCTCCGTACCAACCGGCATAAATGACTTCTCCCGCACCAACAGCATGCAGCGCTGTTCCGGTGGGAGCAGGAATATCGATTCCCGTATGTAAACTCCTTACTCCTGTAATGGGATGAGTACGCCAGCCAAAAGGAGAACTGATTTCATATCTGCCCGGCACAGGCCAATTGCTGACTGACCCAACAGTACCTCCTTTGCGTGAAACCTGCATTTTACGGATTGTCTCCCGCAGAGTATTGGATTCTGCCTGCAGTCTGGCATTTTCATCCAGCTCAGCCTGCTGGGATTTTTTATTATCAGCCAGGGTGGTCTGCTGTTGTTGTTTTTTAGTTTTCAGATCAGCCTCAGCTGCCGTTGCTTCAGCCAGCAACTGGGCGCTCTGGTTACGGATTACCTCGAGATCTTCCTTCTGTTGCTGCATTTTTTCCTGCTGGACTTTAATATCTTGCAGAAGCTTCTGATCATTGGCAACCAACTTGCTTAAGTATTCTATTCGGGTAATGAAATCACCCAGATTGGATGATTCAAAAAGTAAACCCAGATAGCTGATTTGACCATCCTCATAAATTCCTTTGACCCTTAAACCCAGGACTTGACGGCGCTCTTCCAGCTGCTGCTGATTTTGTTCAATTTCCCCCTGAACAGTTTTGATCTGAGACTGGACCTGAGAAAAAGCTGTCTGTTTTTCGCCGAGTGTTTTTTGGGCATCATTGATCTGATTCTGCAATTCTTTCAGCTCAGCATTGATTTTGTCGGCAGTATAGGTCAAGGAATCAAGTACCCCCTGCACTTCCTGTTGTTTGGCAGAAATTTCATTCTGCTTCTGCACAGCATCTTCAAGTTCACCTGCCCACGAGGGGCTAACTGTCATACTCAGAAAAACCAGGCTCAAAATACAAACCAAACCTGACAGTCTAAACTTTCTGTTCGACAAAATATTACCTCCTTCAAACAGTAATCTCAGATATTAGCTTCAGAAGATCAGACTCGCAAAAACTTGCGCAAAGAAATTGTACTGCCTATGGCTCCTATTATCATTCCGGACAGAAGTAATCCACCCAGAACCTGCCAGAATATCAGGTTGTTATAGACAACCGGTAAAAATGTCAAAGTTGCTTGCACATATCTGACCAGCCATTGATAGGCAAAGCCTACGATAACTGCTGCCAATCCACCTCCGACCAGGCCCAGAAACAAACCCTCGATGAGAAAAGGCCATTGGATAAAACTATTGCTTGCCCCGACCAATTTCATTATTTGAATTTCCCGGCGGCGCGAAAAAACATTCATCTTGATATTGATAGATATAAGAACAATCGAAGCAGCTGCAAAAGCAATAATGACACTAATGCCTACCCAACGCAGCCATTGGGTAAAATTGAGCAGTTTCTCCACAAACCCCTGACCATAACGCACTTTTTCAACTCCGAGAAATTCCAGCTGTCCAGCCAAAACCGGCACATTCTTAGCTTCTGTAACCTTAACCGTAAACATATCTGGCAAGGGATTGGTTCCTCCCAAATTTGCTATCAGATCACTCTGATCACCACCCATTGTTTGACTCATTTCAGCTAAGGCCTGTTCTTTGGATACAAACGTGACAGATGCTACTCCCGGCATTCTTTCAATTCTTGTCTGCATAGCCTGTATTTGTTCACCTGTAATATCTTTATTCATAAAAACAGCAATTTCCAGTTCCGATTCAAATGTCTGTGCCAGATTGGAAGCATTGATCAGAAAAAAAACGGAAAATCCCAGAATCACTAAAGAAACCATTACTGTAAGAACAGAGGCCACACTTAACCAGGGATTTCTTTTGACAGAACTAAAAGTTTCGCGCAGGATATAGCGCAGAGCGTTAAGCATCGTATCCGTAAGCCCCCTTTTCTTCATCCCTGACCATACGCCCATCCTCTATCGCGATTACTCTTTTTTGCATTTCATTAACAATTTCCCGGGCATGTGTCGCCATAATGACTGTAGTTCCCAGTTTATTGATATTATATAGCAGATCCATGATTCCCCAAGCTGTATCGTGATCCAGATTGCCGGTAGGTTCATCAGCTATCAGTAAGGCAGGATTATTAATAATTGCCCGGGCTACACATACCCGCTGCTGTTCACCCCCCGATAGTTGATGGGAAAAAGCCCTTTCTTTGGTCGATAAACCGACCATATTTATGATCTCCCTGGAGCGTCTTTGCACCTCCCGGCGGGAAACACCTATGACCTCCAAAGCAAAAGCCACATTCTCCAGAACAGTTTTGTTCGGTAAAAGCTTAAAATCCTGAAAAACAACCCCTACATTGCGTCTGAGATAAGGAACCTCTCTGTCTCTTAACCGTACAAGGTTTTTACTATTAATAATTACCTGTCCCCTGGTAGGAATTTCTTCTCTGTAAAGCAAACGAATAAGGGTTGACTTACCCGCTCCGCTCGGTCCTACCAGGAAAACAAATTCCCCTTTGCCTATATTCATAGTGATATCAATAAGTGCCCTGGCCCCATTGGGATAAATCTTGGACACATTAGTAAACTGAATCATTATTGTCCTCCTTGATTTATACCAAAACCTTGTAGCATAACTTATAATAAATTCGACACAGAACGCAAATTTCCTGTTAAAAAAATAAACAATCCCTGTCTTAACAAATTCTTAACTTCCTAAGTCTACATTCTGATTTCTGAATTTCGCCGTTTCGGTATTTTTTGCCCAAAAAGGTCTCCTCTGAATGCGAGGAGACCTTTCAACCGTTAATCCCGATTTTTCTTTTTGGCTATAACTTCATGTACTGCTGCAATCAGAGCTTCTCTGGTCAGTCCAAACTTTTCCAGAAGTTCCTGCGGACGGCCAGATTCTCCGAAAACATCTTTAATTCCCACTCTTACCATGGGGACTGGAGCATTTTCGGCCAGGACTTCGGCAAGCGCACTCCCTAGTCCTCCCATAATATTATGCTCCTCAGCAGAAACAACTGCTTTGGACTGTTGGGCTGTCCGGACAATTGTCTCCACATCCAGAGGTTTAACTGAGGCTACATTAACCACACCGACACTTATTCCGGCCTGGGCTAGCTCCTCCGCGGCTTCCAAAGCCAAGGCCACCATGATGCCATTAGCCATAATGACCGCATCCGTGCCTTCACGCAGAATATTGGCTTTGCCTATTTCAAAGTGGTAGTTCCCGTCAAAAAGCGAGGGTACATCCAGTCTGCCCATCCGGATATAGACAGGGCCCTGATAACTGGCTGCGGCCCTGATAATCTGCCTCGTCTCCTCCCCATCTGCCGGAACCAGAACAGTCATATTGGGCACGGCCCGCATCACGGCAATATCCTCTACAGCCTGATGCGAACCCCCATCTTCCCCAACAGTGATGCCGGCATGAGTTGCGGCAATTTTGACATTAAGTTGCGGGTAAGCGATAGAATTTCTGATCTGCTCAAAAGCCCGACCGGTAGCGAAAATTGCAAAAGTACTGGCAAAGGGAATTTTGCCGGCAGCAGCCAGGCCCGCTGCTGTTCCCATCAGGTTTTGTTCGGCAACACCCATATTGAAAAAACGCTGCGGATATTGTTTAGCAAAATCGACTGTCTTGGTTGATTTGGACAAATCCGCATCCAAAACTACAATATCAGGGTTTTCTGCTCCCAGGGCTACCAGGGCTTTTCCATAAGCATTGCGGGTTGCTTCTTTCTCAGCCAATGTTTGCCGCCTCCTCCTGTAATTCCTTCTGGGCCTGCTTACACTGCTCAGCATCAGGAGCAGTCCCATGCCAACCCGCCTCATTTTCCATAAAAGATACTCCCTTGCCTTTGATCGTACGGGCAATAATCATGGTAGGCTTGCCCTTTACAGTCTTGGCTTCGGCCAAAGCAGCAATCAGTTCTTCAATATTATGACCGTCTACCTGCAAAACATGCCAGCCAAAAGCCTGCCATTTGGCAAACAAAGGAGATGAAGACATTACCAGATCCGTAGGACCGTCAATCTGCAGGCCATTAAAATCCAAAAAGGCAGTCAGGTTATCCAGTTTATAATGAGCCGCAGCCATTCCTGCTTCCCAGACCTGACCCTCATCCATTTCCCCATCCCCCAACAGGGCATATACCCGGAAACCTTTGTTATCAAGCTTTCCGGCTAAAGCCATCCCATTGGCTACCGAAAGCCCTTGTCCTAAAGATCCCGTAGACATATCTACTCCAGGGGTTTTCTTCATATCCGGATGACCTTGTAACATCCGGCCGGTTTGACGTAATCCCAGCAGTTCTTCCTTGGGAAAATATCCCTTCTCGGCCAGGGCCGCATATAGGACTGGTGCTGCATGGCCCTTGCAGAGGACAAAACGGTCCCGATCCGGCCACTGGGGCTCCGAGGGATTAACACGCATTTCCCGAAAATATAAAGTTGTCAGAATTTCCGCTGCGGAGAGACTGCCCCCGGGATGGCCGGATTTGGCCGCTTTAAACATTTCGATAATATCCTGACGGATAACATTTGCCCTCAGTTTCAGTTCACTTATCCTCAATCACTCTTCCCCCGTTCATCATGTTTCATATTTATCTGACCTTTTTATTTGATTGCAGATAGGCTGCAATGAAAGCATCTATCTCGCCGTCCATTACAGCAGCAACATTGCCGGTTTCCACATTGGTTCGGTGATCCTTAACCAAGCTGTATGGATGGAAAACATAAGACCTGATTTGGCTTCCCCAAGCTATCTCCTGCTGTTCTCCTCTGATTTCCGTGAGCTCATCCTCCTGCTGCTTGCGTTTCAGCTCCAGTAATTTAGATTGCAGAAGTCTCATCGCCGCTGCCCTGTTCTGAATCTGGGAACGCTCACTCTGACACTGGACCACAATGCCTGTTGGCAGATGGGTTATCCGGACAGCGGAATCAGTCTTATTGACATGCTGGCCTCCGGCACCTCCGGAACGGTAGGTGTCGATCCGCAGATCTTCTGTGTCCACTGCGATACCGTTATCTTCACTTACTTCCGGAATGACATCGACCGAGGCAAAGGAGGTGTGACGGCGTCCTGAAGCATCAAAAGGAGAAATTCGCACCAAACGGTGCACACCCTTTTCCGCTTTAGCATAACCATAAGCATTTTCCCCGGCAATAGAAAAGGTCACACTTTTTATACCGGCCTCATCGCCTGGGAGAAGATCAAGAATCTCGACCTTAAAACGGTGTCTTTCCGCCCAGCGCACGAACATTCTGTAGAGCATTTGGACCCAATCCTGAGCTTCCGTTCCGCCTGCTCCGGCGTGGAGAGTAAAGATGGCATTGTTGCGATCATAGGGACCGCTGAGCAGGATCTCTAGTTCCAACTCAGCAAAACGCTGCCTGAGCTGTTTCACTCCCTGTTCAATTTCCGTTTCCAGATCAGCATCATTCTCCTCCACAGCCAATTGCCAAAGTGTTGTCTGATCTTCAAGCTCCTGTTTCAATTCCTGATACAATTTAACCCGGCTTTGCTGATATGATAATTCCTGCATCGTCTTTTGGGCTGCAGTCGGATCATCCCAAAAATCTGAGCGCTGTAATTCCGCCTCTAAAGCAGAAATTGTTTTTTCACGTTGAGCAACGTCAAAGGGAAACCCTTAATTCTGCCAACCGCATTCCTAAGGTTTCAAATTCTTTCTTCCACTCTGTTAACACTGACTATCATCCTTTACTATTCTTTTCTTGCACCACAACATTTTTTATATTTTTTCCCACTGCCGCAGGAACAGGGATCATTGCGACCAAGCTGCTGGTCCACATGAACCGGACTTTTGACCTGGTTTTCCTCTTCATAGCGGTTTTCTCTTATTTTCTGGGGCTGCTCTTCTGTCTGAACCCGCACTTGAGGAGTAATCCGCATCATATAACGAATAATATCCTCCTGAATAGCTTCGATCATATTGTGAAACATTTCAAATCCTTCGTGCTTATATTCAACAAGAGGATCTTTTTGCCCATAGGCCCGCAAACCAATGCCCTCACGCAGCATATCCATGGCATCAAGATGATCCATCCATTTATGATCAACAACTTGGAGCATAACCGCTCGCTCAATCTGACGGATGATATCCGAGCCAAACATTTTTTCCCGGCTATCATAAAGTTCCACTGCCTGCTCGTAAAGCAATTCGTATATTTCATCTTTGGTAAGCCTGGCTAGCTGGTCAGCAGTAAGTTCATGACCGGGCAAAAACAAATTTTCACAGTATTCCAACAAACTGGGCAGATCCCAATCTTCAGGGAATTTACTATCACCACTGAAAATGTCTACAGTCTCGTTTATGACCTTAGCCAGCATATCTAAAATATTGGAACGCAAGTCTTCCCCAGTTAGAACAGCCCTTCTTTGAGCATAAATGACCTCCCGTTGTTGATTCATGACATCATCATATTCCAGCACATGTTTCCGGATATCAAAGTTACGGTTTTCCACCCGTCTCTGGGCAGTTTCTATAGATCGGGTAATCATTTTAGAGGTAATCTGAATAGAATCATCCATCCCCAGTTTATCCATTATTCCCATGATATTCTCAGCGCCGAACAAGCGCATCAGATCATCTTCCAAAGAAATAAAAAACTGCGATGAACCCGGATCCCCCTGCCGCCCAGCCCGGCCCCGCAGCTGGTTGTCAATGCGCCGCGATTCGTGCCTCTCCGTGCCGATTATATGAAGCCCACCCCGTTGGGCGACTCCCTCACCCAGAACAATATCAGTTCCCCGGCCGGCCATATTGGTAGCAATGGTCACTATAGACTTTTGGCCGGCACCTGCGACAATTTCTGCTTCCTTTTCATGGAATTTGGCATTGAGCACCTGATGCTTAATGCCCCGTTTTTCCAACATACTGCTTAAAACTTCGGATTTCTCGATGGAAATAGTACCGACAAGTACAGGCTGCCCTTGGCTGTGCCGCTCAAATATATTTTCCACAACAGCCTGAAATTTACCGTTTTCAGTACGATAAACCACATCAGGCAGATCCACTCTGATCATGGGCATATTTGTAGGTATTTCTAGGACATCAAGTTTGTAAATCTTTTTAAACTCCGGTTCCTCTGTCATCGCAGTACCAGTCATACCGGCAAGTTTTTCATACATTCGGAAATAATTCTGAAAGGTAATTGTCGCTAAAGTCTGGGATTCTTTCTCGATTTTGACATTTTCTTTAGCCTCAATCGCCTGATGCAAGCCTTCACTGTAGCGCCGGCCGAACATTAAGCGACCGGTAAACTCATCAACAATAATAACTTGTCCATCCTTAACAACATAATCCCTGTCCCGTTTAAAAAGGGCTCGTGCTTTCAGGGCCTGGTTGACGTGATGAGCCAGCTCAGTATGAACATCCTCATACAGATTATCCACCCCCAGCATGCTTTCAACCCGGCTGACCCCTTGTTCTGATAAGGTCACAACCTTATCTTTTTCATTGACATGAAAATCTTCCTCCGACTTGAGACGGGGAATAACTTTGGCCACCCTGTAGTAAAGCGCGGTAGGCTTGTCAGCTTCTCCGGAAATTATCAGTGGTGTGCGGGCTTCATCGATCAGGATGGAATCCACTTCATCAACAATAGCATAATGCAGTAAGCGCTGCACCAAGCCCTCCGGTCTGGTCATCATATTATCCCGCAAATAGTCAAACCCAAATTCGTTGTTAGTCCCATAGGTAATATCAGCATTATAACTTAGCCGGCGTTCCTCATGATTCAGACCATGAACGATCAGGCCGACCGACAAGCCTAAAAAACGATGGATCTCCCCCATCCACTCACTATCGCGGCGGGCCAGGTAATCGTTGACGGTAATAATATGAACTCCGCGGCCGGTTAAGGCATTAAGATAAGATGGTAAAGTAGCCACCAGGGTTTTCCCTTCCCCTGTCCGCATCTCCGCTATCCGCCCATCATGAAGAACCATACCGCCGATTAGCTGAACATCATAATGCCTTTGCTTCAATACTCTC
The DNA here is from genome assembly GCA_035561015.1 of Desulfitobacteriaceae bacterium. Taxonomy (GTDB): domain Bacteria; phylum Bacillota; class Desulfitobacteriia; order Desulfitobacteriales; family Desulfitobacteriaceae; genus UBA2264. Next base: position 9,987 of record DATMYJ010000084.1, read on the forward strand.
CAGGATGTCTCCCTGACCACGGCAAAAGCCTCAGGTAATAAATCTTCCAGGGTCTCACCTTCTGCCAGGCGTTTGCGGAATTCTTCGGTTTTGGCACGCAACTGCTCATCATCCAAAGCCTGCATCTGAGTCTCCCAAGAGTTAATGGCCTGAACCCTTTTTGAATATTTCCTGATCTCCCGCGCATTGTCATCCAGAAGATCCCGTAAGAACCCCATAATGATCCACCTTCCCACTTCCTTGCATATCATATAATTTTACCATTCCCCTCCTCTGGCTGCAACTTGGATTCAGCCTGCCTGGATAGGGAACAGAAATAAGCAGAGGCCAGGAAAGTGAAGAGGGTTCGCTTTGGCGAACCCTCAGGTTTATTATTCCGGCTCCAACAGCCCGTAATCTCCGTATTTCCGTTTGTACACAACATTCATTTCCTGAGTCTTATCATTTCTGAAAACATAGAAATTGTGTCCGATCAGATTCATTTGCATCAGGGCTTCATCCACTGACATTGGTTTAGCCGGGAACTTCTTGATACGCACTACATCATGTTCTACAAGTTCTTCCTCAACCACCGGCAATACTGCTTCCTGTTCTTTAATAGCTCTGGGGCGTATCCTTTTGTTTATACGGGAGCGGTATCTTTCGATTTGACGCTCCAATTTCTCCACTACCTCGTCAATAGAAGCATACATATCCCCAGTTTCTTCTTCTCCCCGCATAATTATACCATGTAGTGGGGCTGTTACTTCTACTCGATGTCGTCCCCGTTCCACAAGCAAGGTAACTTGCACATCGATAAAATCATCCGAATACTTTTCCAATTTGCTGACCCTTCTTATGACATAATCTTTTATGGGATCAGTTAATTCGATATTCTTGCCACGAATTATAATATTCATCAACTCAACCCCCTTTTTTG
>DATMYJ010000085.1:0-4380 GCA_035561015.1 Desulfitobacteriaceae bacterium
AATTCACCCTTAATAGCCATACAGTCAAAACTGATAAGGTAAATGGAGATTTTTTGATAAGTGCAACCAAGTAATCGATATTTTGCTCTGTTCTTCACAACTACCGGAGCAATGAAATTTAACAGATTTTTAAAAAATCAAAATATATTTGCGGAACTCAGGCCTGTTCCCAGAAAGCTGAGTTCCAGTTGTGCTGCAGGTGTAGAGTTTGTCTGTGGGGATGGCTTGAGTAAGCTGCTTAATGAGGATATGGCAAAAATCTTTGAGATTTATGATAATCAATACCTGCTCAGGTACGAAAATAAGCCTTGATGCTGCTGGGGGAGAATAAAATGAATGAGATCTATTGCGACAATGCAGCTACTTCATATCCCAAGGCTCCTGGAGTTGCTGAGGCTGTAACATATTTTTTAACCTCTGTGGGCTGCAATGTTAACAGAGGTGCTTATACCAAAGCCTATCAGACAGAAGAAACAGTTTATGAGACCAGGGAATTGCTTTGTCGCCTATTCCGTTTTGATCAGCCTGATAATGTTATTTTTACGAAAAATGTTACTGAGAGTCTGAATGTTATAATCAAAGGTCTTCTGAAGCCTGGAGAGCATGTCATTGTTTCTTCCATGGAGCATAATGCAGTCATGAGACCATTAACCGGCTTAAAAGCACGAGATTTGGATGTCACCATTCTGGAATGTGATGAGGAAGGGGGTTTATCTGAAGAACGTATTAAGCTTTTATCAAAGTTGTTGAAATATAATACAAAGGCCGTAATCATGACAGCTGCTTCCAATGTTTGCGGAACAATGCTGCCTTTAGAATCTGTCGGTCGGTTTTGCCGGGAGAACAACATATTTTTTATCGTTGACTGTGCTCAGACGGCCGGTTTTTCAGAGATTGATCTAAACAGACTCAAGATTGACGCCTTGGCCTTTACTGGACACAAGGGTTTACTTGGTCCCCAAGGTATTGGCGGATTTATTGTCAATGAAAGGCTGGCCGCAATCCTGGAACCGCTGATAGAAGGCGGCACGGGAAGTTTTTCTGAATATGAAACCCAGCCTTCCCGTATGCCTGACAAATTTGAAGCAGGAACATTGAATATTCCTGGCATATTTGGCCTGAATGCAGCTCTGAAGTATCTTTTTAAGGTCGGTCTGGATTCCGTACGGGAACAAGAACTAAATCTATTAAAAATATTTATGACCAGGCTGCCGGAAATTACGGCGGTGCAAATGATCGGAAAAAAGGACTGGGAACAGAGAACACCAATAGTATCCCTTAATTTTCCACAGCATGATAATGCGGAAGTAAGCTATATTCTTTACAAGGAATTTGGAATAATGACCCGCTCCGGACTCCATTGTGCTCCAGCTGCCCATAAAACTCTGGGCACCTTCCCCCAGGGAACCGTGCGTTTCAGTTTCAGCCATTTCAATACAGAGAAGGAAGTCCTCAAAGCAGCAGACAGCGTCTGTCAGATAGTGAAACGCTGAAATTTGCCTGAGAGAAATTGCTTGGGGAGTTTGGCGGAAAGGTGCAGCACCGATTGCTCTTGTAAAGTATTTTCCGATATTGTATTATGGATATGAGGATATATGGATAATACTGTGAATAATGTTGACACTGACTTTTGCTTTGGCAGAAATTAGGAAAATTTATACAGGAGACCCATGGAAAAAGTATCAGGCAGGATGGTGAAACACAGAAAAGTGGGGTGACTGTTTATGAACAAAACTATTGAAGCCTATTGCATAGAATGCGGCGAATTCACAACTTTTATTTTTGATGACGAGGATTGGATCTGTCAGAATTGCGGAAGTTTCAATTCCCAGGGTGACCCTGTGGATTCGGTGGTCGATTACAGTTATGATGATGCCTAAGGCAGGCAAGCAGTTATGATCAGACCACAGATCAAAATCAAGAGGCAGATCAACTATATGGAATTAAAGCACTTCGCATTTTAGCTGTAGAAGTGCTTTTCTTTCCATGAGAGAAGAATTTCTGAAGAAGTACAGCCTTACTGGTATTCTGTTACGAGGGAGATAGACGGTGTTTTATGTTTCAGATGCATTTGGGGCACCTGATTCAATCGTCTGAGATCTGAATAATACTAGAAGGAGGAAGATGGGATGCTAACAGCAGGAACCAAAGCGCCGGATTTTACTTTAAAGGATAAAGACGGCAATAAAGTTGCTTTGTCTGATTTCCGGGGCAAAAAGGTTGTTTTATATTTCTATCCCAAAGATAACACTCCGGGATGTACACGTCAGGCTTGTGCCTTCAGAGATACTTATGATGAATTTAAACAAGATAATGTCGTTGTTATCGGAATCAGCAAGGACAGCGAAAGATCTCATCAGAATTTTGCAAACAAGTATGAGCTGCCCTTTATTTTGCTAGCGGACCCGGAACTTACTGTTCTTCAGGCTTATGGTGTTTGGCAGGAGAAAAAATCATATGGCAAGGTCAGCATGGGCGTGGTGCGTACAACCTTTGTTATCAATGAAGAAGGCCTGATTGAAAAGGTGTTTAAAAAAGTTAAACCTGATACCAATGCCCAGGAAATATTGGATTATATAGCACAAAGCTGAAAAATTCTAAGGGAGGATCAGGCTTGTCTTCAAAATCAGTAAGGAGAGGCTTTCTTGAAGAAGATAATAAATTGTTTTCCGGACAAGCTGTAAAAGATTTGCAAATTGCCCAGCAGGAAGTTCAATGGCTCTTGGACAGAGGCTATAAATCTGAAGCAGTAATTAATTTAGTGGGCCAACAGCATCAGCTTTCCTCCAGACAAAGAATTGCCCTACAGAGAGCGAGTGCGTCCCATTCTCAGTGCCTGAGAAGAAAAACAACCATGCTTCCCCTGGAGTCTGCCAAAGATGGATGTCTATATATAGACGGCTTCAATCTGATGATAATTTTAGAAGTGGCCTTATCCGGTAGTGTGCTCATACTAGGCAATGATGGAGTTTTGCGGGATTTGGCAGGGTTAAGAGGATCTTACAAAATTATTGCACAGACTGAAAAAGCCTTGCAGCTGATTCAGCGGTCCCTGGAAAGCCTGGCAGTTCCGAAGGTGAAATTCTATCTGGATGCCCCGGTTTCCAATTCCGGAAAATTGAGAAATTTGATTTTGGAGCATTCCGCTGCTTGGGCAATGCCAATAGAGGTTGAACTGGTTCCTAATGCCGATGCTGTCCTTTTGAAATCAGAAAGAATTGTAACCGGCGATTCTCTTCTTCTGGACAAATGCCTGAGCTGGTTCAATATATCCCGAAAAATAGTTGAAGATCAGGTCAGGGAGGCTTGGATAATAAGATTTGAGAACAATTAGTAAACTATCAGGGGCTTGTTAACCTCTGAATGTACCATAATTATGACCCGGGGTTCTTACGGCAATGGCAGAGATGTTTTCATCTCTGCCATTTACATCTAGTAATGCTGTTTTTGGTAAATTAAGCCCTAGTTGATACTTCGATAATAAGAAGCCCTGGAAGAAAGCCACAGGGACTGTTCCAGGGTTAGGGTTAGCTGGTTTTGGTTCTATTTATATGCCATTCAGATGTCTTTTTTCTCCCATTCGGCAATAAATTTGGCTAATTCTTTTTCCATTATCGCTATGCGGCTGCCGGTTACACCGCAGTTGAGACATTTGTCATTTTTGAAGCCTTGATCGGAACATTTATCCGGAACTTCCTGGGTGCAGCCATAATTACCGCATTCGGAACATCTGAATATGGGTTTCTTGCAGGGATGAGTATCCTTTATTCCGGGACATCTGGCAATATTAATTTTTTCTTCTTCTGTCATATCAATATGACGCTTTTGATTCAGACGGCCGCCTCTCAACCAATATTTGTTATTCGGAAACACTCTTGGCATCAAAACCACCCCTCTCATAATAATACGAGTCTGAAGACAGCAGTGTTTATCTGTAGTAGACTGTCTGATAAACAACTGCTATAGGTATAAGTATAGCACTTTTCTTAAAAATCTGTTACTTTGCCGGTTTAAATATCCAAATTATTATAGGTGATCAGAAACGTGGCAATTACTCAAACAAAAGGTTAAAAAAGGTATCTGCCGGTGGGTTGGTCGTGGTATACTGAATTAAACTCAAGATTGAAGGGGGAGATTAAAGATGCTGAGGATGAGCCTTTTGAATAATTGGATTCTGTACCCATTAATTATTTGGTCTGTTTTTTGGAAAGGTATGGCTCTCTGGCGAGCTGCCCGTCTCCGACATCTTGGCTGGTATATCGCCCTTCTGGTTATAAATACAGCAGGTATCTTCGAAATTATTTATCTCATTGCTACCAACAAACAATACAATGAGATCTGATTCAGCAATCTTGTGGAGTCTAGAGGACTGTTGTTGAA
>DATMYJ010000086.1:0-2975 GCA_035561015.1 Desulfitobacteriaceae bacterium
ATGAAGATCTTCAAGGCATCAGTGGCAGCATCCGAAATTGCATCTTCATCCGAACAACCCGGAACCATTCTTGTCAAGGATGGCCACCTCTTTGCCAAAGGCTCTGACGGCTGGATTGAACTGCTCTCCCTGCAACTCGAAGGCCGCAAACCGATGGAGGCCACCGAATTCCTCCGCGGCTTCCGCCATGAATCAGGTTCAGTGCACTTTGTGTAGGGGCGGGAATTATCCCGCCTTTCTTGCATCGAAAGCGTTCCACTTCCTCGTGTCATTCCGAACGCAGAGAGGAATCGCTATTTTGGCAGAAAAATCAACAGTCGCGCGAATGGATTATCCTGCATATAAAGAAATTCCGGAGAAAGAAAAGTATCTGCGGAGCATAAAAAATAACATCGTTGCGATACTTGGCGCTGACTCTGACGCAAGGCATAAGAAGGATCTTCTGGACATCTGTATTTGGCAAATAACCGAAATAGACGGGAAATATAAAGCCCGTTATCGCTCAGAAGGTGCCATGAATAAACAGAATTGGAAGACTGTTCAGCATGAACATGTCTACCAAAGGAAGCACCTTATTGAGTGCCTGCTCAATGATCATGACATCGAAGCTCTTTTCACAAAAGCAGTCGCTTGCCTGGTGACCAAGGAAGAACATGACCATCTTTCAAATACGTTGATAGGTTGGAATCGCTACAAAGATGCACAAATCAAGGTGTATGACTTGAAAGAACAGAAATTGTTGAATTGGGAATCTATGCAAGAATGACGGTATTCATATTCAAGGAGTTACGTCCTGTCGCCACGGATAATGCAACCCGACAGCTTTTATGGTTTTTCCGATATTCCGATTCTGACAAGCCCTGTCAAGATTAAAAAAAGCGCTGTTTTTTTCCCTTTTCAGAAAGAAGCTTAACTTATAAGTGAAAAATAAAGCGCTTCACTCGATTCTGTTTGGCGGGTAGCAGGAGAGTAAGCTTGATAAGTTACATCCGGGGATAGATCATGAGCAATTCACTGTTTCAAAAAGTCGTTGAGCAAATACCCTCCCTTACCAAGAAATATGTAGAGCGTCAGGGAGAGTTTGCCGTCAAGGTGAATGAGATCCTTGAGTCAACTGGTATGACGCAACGTGAACTGGCTGACAAGCTGGGAAAAAAGGAGTCTTATGTCAGCAGGATTCTGGCAGGCTGGTCGAATCCAACCCTGAAAACCATTGTTGAGTTTGAGGCGGCATTGGGGAAAGATATCATTGATTTTCAATTGGGATTGAAACCTGATGACACAGAAAAAACATCCTGCACAGCCTCTTCCCGTAAGTCAATAGTTCAACTCGATAAAAAAACTCTGACCTTGCGCTGAAGGGTTGTTTTCCTTATACCGATGCTCATTTTCGTATCCATGAAGGTCAGAGCAGCTTGCCATATCGTGACATCCACGGCAACAGACTATCTGTTCTTGTGGAATACCCGGCAAATCACATAATTTTCAGTGCCCTCTGTACATCCATCCTGACTCGATCCCCAGTAACTTAAAAATACGCCATCAGCCGTGGGATACTCAAAATCCTTGCGTACATTATTTACATACGCACACCACAACAGCAGCAGAAATACGATGCATCGTATTTCTGCTATTAGATAGAATTCATCAATCCGCAGTTTAGGCGGAACAATCTAAATAACGTTAGGCTTCAGGAGTGGAAATGGATTGGATTACACAATTTACTGATATGATCTTTCCTCTAAATCGAGATCAACTGAATATTGAGGGTGCGTATCTTCTAAAAAATCAGCATCTACCCAAATCAATATTTAAGTATTGCAAAGTCGATAAGAAGTCAATTAAAAATCTTGAAGAAGATACAATATGGCTTGCAGACCCAAGTACATTTAACGACCCATATGATTGTGCCCATACTGTGGACTTTTCTCGAATACAACAACAGCAAAGTTCAGAATTATTTGAAAAGTTCATGCAAGAAAGAGGGCATGATTCGAATCTGACGATCGATCAAAAGAAGACTCTTGCAATCAGCCCTGACCCCGTTAGTGAATTAATGGAAATTCATCTTTCGGGGAAGCCGCCAGAAAAGAGAGAGGGAATAAAATCCGCCTTGATTTCATTGCAAGACAAAAAATATGCAGATTTATCTGTCACCAGCTCAGAAACATTTGCAAGCAGCTTCAAGCTTTGCTCTTTTTCTGAGCGCAATGATTCAATGTTAATGTGGGCTCATTATGCCTCTTACCATCGGGGATTTTGTGTTGAATATGATTTGGAAAATATTCCGTATTCGGATTATCGAAGGCGATTCTTGTATCCAGTTATATACTCTGATCTAATGTTTGATGCTACTCAGCTTTTTATGAAAAAGAAAGAAGATCAAAGTTTAAATATTTTGCATTGGCATTTGGCTGCACTATTAAAGGCAAAAGATTGGAAATATGAAATGGAATGGCGTCTGGTTTTCGCTAATGGGATAGTTGACTCTGAGCGGTCATACAGCATAGGTAAGCCGAAAATGGTTTACTTTGGGACGAAGATTAGCCAGCCAAACCAAGATCGACTGATTGAAATTTGTAAAAGAAGAAATATTCCTTATGTCAAAATGAAAGCTCATCATAGTATGTTTAAACTAGTACCCTGTTCGTTAATAGATGCTGAAAACCTCATTTTCGAAGAAAAAGCATAACAAGTCAAATGCACTCGGGTAGCAAAAAGCTACGTCTCCTGAGTTGTTGTTAATTATCATCGTAAAAACTGATACCTCACACCAACACCCTCACCCAATCACCACAACTTCATCCTTCTCCCGGTCATCCGCCGGAGGAACATTACACCAGCATAAGCAAACATCACCGAGGAAAACAGGGAAGTGGTAACGGGCTTCTGCGTTGCTACCAATGTTGCGCTCCTCCGGAGCTATAAATGGTCATGATTGGTTTGATGTTTAAGCCCCGGAGGGGCGAAATATA
>DATMYJ010000087.1:0-6901 GCA_035561015.1 Desulfitobacteriaceae bacterium
GACGACAAATAAGCGATGATACTACATCCTATAGGAATTGCATTTAGCTTCAATTTTTCAAAAACCGGCAATGGGAGACCAAAATTAGCCTCAAAATAACTGAGGGTTTTCATTGTTATACTCAGTTTCTCAATTTGGAGAAGATCGTTAGCATTTAATCTGGAAAAATAGTGTTGGTTCTCCAATATTTCTCTATTCCGTGCTAATTTGTGATAGGATAAACGCATTCTCCACGTCTATACACACGCATAATTTGGTTTCCGAATAAACATTTCAGCCTGTCTCAATAGGGTTTGGAATCAAGGTAAAAGGGAGATTTTTTGTGACTGCTAACACAAGATCATCTTTTAGAAATCGTTGGGGTTTTCACAGGATTTTTCAAAATGAATATAGGAATTGGGATGAATTAGAACAAGCAATTGGCTTAATTCCAGACACCACCGAGAAAGGTGACGCATTCGAGCAATTTTGTTACTTTTACTTCCTTTATTTTAAAGATCTTTATGAGATTGATGAAATATGGTGCACCAAAATAAGAGGAAGAGAAATCCCCCCTCATATTATTGCTCAATATAAACTGGAAAAAATTGACCATGGCGTTGATGGGGTTAACCGCTTAGTGAATGGCGAGATCGAAGCTTGGCAGGCAAAGTTTCATACCGATCGTTCTCATCCGCCTTTTTCTGAGCTAGCCACATTCTGGTCAGAAGCTGAATATGCTCATTATCGGCGAATTATTTCAAACAGCACTACCCTTCCAGTGGTGGCTTTTAAGAAAATGCGCCATCGCCAGACTCTTGTCGATAAATTTTTAGAGCTAGATGAAAGCTTCTTTAAAGAACTATTCCGTTTTTTCAACGAAGTAGAAGAAAAAATTGTACGTCCTAAATACTCACCAAGGCCGCACCAACTTCGTATGGTGGAAGATGTAGTAACCGGTCTTCGTGAACACGATCGCGGAAAATTAATCGCTGCTTGCGGTACTGGAAAGACGCTTGCAGCTCTATGGATCACTGAATCCGATGCACTAAACTTTTCTAAAGTATTATTTCTTGCTCCAAGCATCGCTCTTATTGCTCAAACGCTCGAAGAGTGGACAATGCATCGGAATAAGCCATTTTCTTACCTTGTTGTTTGTAGTGACAAGAGCATCGAAGCTGAACGTAGTGAAGATGAAGATGCTTACCAATATGAAATGGTTGATTTAGGGGTTACTGTAACCACAAATGCAGGTGAAGTTGAGCATTGGATTGCTGCAACACAGGCCAACAGGCAGTACATATTTTCAACCTATCAATCAATCGATGTTATTGAGGAAGCAGTACAAGCTATTGGCGATTATCAATTTGACCTAATTGTGTTTGATGAGGCGCATCGAACGGTAGGTATGGCAGATCATCGTTTTGCCTCTGCTTTAACCGATAACCATATTCCAGCAAAAAAGCGGCTATTTATGACAGCCACTGAAAGGCTGATTAATCCGCGAGTGAAATCTCTGGCTAGCCAGGCAGGTCAAGAAGTTGTCTCTATGGGAGATGTGGAAAAATATGGACCGATTTTCCATTCGTATAGTTTTGGCAATGCAATCAACGATGGAGTCATAGCAGATTATCAAATAATCTTGGCTGAGGTTTCAGGTGAGGAAGAAGCGACTGATATTGCTCAAAAAAGACTAATCAGAGTTGATACAGACGAAGAAGTTGAGGTTGCAGCAGACCAGTTATTCAAAGGAAGTTTCTTGCTTAAGGCCATTCATGAAAGGATGACCTCTAAAGTAATTACTTTTCATTCAAACAGGAGAAGAGCAACCGGTTTTAGCGAAGCTATAACAGCCTTTGCTGAAGGGGTTTGGAAAACTTCAGAAGATCACCCGTATATCACTTTCATATTAGGCAACCAAAACGCAGCAGATCGAGCTCAAAGAATCTCCACTTTCGAAAATGCAAACCTTGGAGTACTAAGCAACGTCAGGTGTCTTGCCGAAGGCGTTGATATACCGCTTATTGATGCTGTTTATTTTGTCGATCCTAAAACATCCCTAATTGAGTTGGTTCAGGCAATAGGTCGAGCGCTTAGAAAGCCATATAAGCTGGAAGAAAAGAAAGTAGCCAGTATATTCGTTCCGATACGTATACCAGAAGATGCGACCACGCTTGATGATGTTGATTGGGATGATACCCTGGAAACCTTTCATAGCGTCATCCAAGCAATGAGGGATCAAGATGAAACTTTATCTGAAGAAGTAAATGAAATTAATTTGTACGAAGTGACTGGTGGAAGTTCGGGTAGAAGGGTTGGATCCCCTACTGGAAAAATTAGAGTAATTATTCCAGCTAACCTCCAGTCTCGAAAAAAGGTTGATTTTGGATCGTTTTTGGACAGGATAAATGTTCGAATTGCTCAAGCAAATGCCAATCCGGAGGGATCTGCTACTGGATATTCTTTCCTTGGTAAAGGCGAAAGGAAGTCGGAGTATAAGCCGGTATTGCAGATACTAGGCGATTACAATCCCATAATTTACAAAAACAGCTTGGTAGATCCGACTCTTGATCGTTTCCCTGATCCAAACAGTATTAGGACAGGCAGACAAATTGCCTTTAATCACAACAATGTTTCCCACACTATTCGTCTTGGCCTGATCGAAGAAATTGCAAAAAAACAATTTCGGACCACTCGACTTGGCCGATTGTACCGATCAGGGAAGATTCCATTCGACAATATCTTCCGAAATCAAATGTTGCTTTATTCGGATGATAACCTTTTTACCTACCGGATTGTTTTGCAGATACTTCTCGAAGTGAATGAGATGAATCACATCGAGTTTTTGTACGGACCATATGTTCTTCAAAAAGAAGCTGATGGGAGTGTTGACATTAACAAGGTGATAAAAAGGATACTCGATATACGCCGATTTTTCCCCAAAATAGATTTTACAAATTTAGGGAATCGAGACGATGTCCGACTTCAACTCAACGAGATCGGCCAGGTTGATGTTCCCGACAAAGATGTTTGGGGTGACCGCTCTACCGTAAAAAACAAGTTCCGCTACCTGAAAAATGCACTCATGTTGTTTGATTTTATGATTCAGAACGGAGATGGTTACAAGACCTCAATCGCGATTAAGAAGGACAGTAAAGACCGAATAGTCCAACTGTTGTCTGCAAGTGAACCAGCCAAGGCACCCATTGAGAATTTCTATGGTGTTTGGTATTGGCTGGAAAACATCTAACACATCGGTTTTGCCAGAGGAGCTCATCGGTAAATGGAGCCTAATTTAGCTTTGGATTTTGAAAAAAGCTTTCGGTATCTTGAGGCGGGTATTAAGGCGGAGGATCACAGCCCGATATACAAGATGCATAAGTACTTTGCGAGGCGTCCTCACAATGTGTTTCACCATTTAATTGAGTGGTATACCCAAAAGGGAGACATCATTCTAGACCCATTTTGTGGTGGGGGCGTAACACTTGTTGAGGGATTACAGACGGAGCGGAAGGTTATTGCTGTTGATATCAATCCTTTAGCAACTTTTATCAGCGACGCTCAGACAACGAAAGTAAATCTTGATGACTACTCTCGAGTAATGGGCGAAGTGTGGATCGCCATGAGTGAGTTGGTTACAAGATATTACACGACCTCCTGCAGAAAATGTGGAGAGGTTGCTCCAGTCCGTTGGTATGAACTCGCATATTTTGCATTCTGTGACAACTGTAAAAACAAATCACTGCTTTCCAATGACAACAAATTTATTAGTGATGGAAAACCTATGAATGGAGTTTATAAATGTACCCATTGCGGTTCTTCTATCAAGGCCGTTGATGCTCCCCGGGACGGTTATGAATTACTTACTGTTACCTATCGGTGCTCCTGTACTCCAGACAGGCAAATGGCTATAGCATCACCTGAAGACAAGGCATTAATGGCAGATTTCGAGGAAAATTTTGACTCATTGGTTTCCCAACATAATCTATGGTATCCGAAGGATATCATTCCAGTGGACTGGGATAGACAAAAAGAAGATTGCCTTCTCCGCAAATCAATAGTGCGTTTTAGTGATTTCTTTACAAAACGAAATCTTTTTTTCAACGCCTACCTTTACAAACTTATCAAACAATATCGGTCCGATGTATCCCCTGAGCTCTATCAGCTGCTTATATTCACCTTCAGCGCCGTTATTCGCCATACCAACAATATGACAATATCGACCGGAAGCTGGATGGATGGAAGACCTGTTTCCTGGGCAAAACACGCATATTGGATTCCGAACCAATTTGTTGAAGTAAACCCCCTCGAGTATGTTGAAAAAAGACGTGATGCGGTAGTCTCCGGAATCAAGTATCAACATGAAACCTTTCCAAGCGTCAAAAAGGTAGATATTTTTCAGGACCTGATTCAAAACAACGGCACACACATAATCTGGAACCAATCCTCAGCTAGCCTATCTATTCCAGATAATAGTATCGACGCAATCATTACTGATCCGCCGTACGGTAGTAATGTGCAGTATGGAGAGCTTAGCCATTTCTGGTTGGTATGGTTAAAAGACGAGCTACCCAACCCGGGGCTTTTTTCCTTAGACGACGAGATTCTAGTTCAGCGTAAAAATCAATCCACTGGTGGGAAGGATTACGAATTTTATGCAGAAGGGATGCTCCAAGTCCTCATAGAAGGTTTTCGAGTTTTAAAGCCTGGCCGACCTTTGGTATTTACGTTTAACAACAAAGATATGAGAGCTTGGTTTGCGGTCATAAAAGCCGCTATCAAAGCTGGTTTTTATCTTGATCCCAAGGGAGTTATATACCAAGAACCGATTGAGAACTATAAAAATACAGCCCATCTCCGATATGAAGGCTCATTACACGGAGATTTTATTTACACCTTTGTCAAACCATCCACAAATAATCATCATAACGGGCTGGGACTTCCAAGTTTCTCTAAAAAGGTCGTTGAAGAAGAAATAGTTCGAGCAGCAGAAAGTTATCTCTTTGAAAATGGACAGGCAACAACAAGTGAGTTGTATATCCAAATCCTCCCAAAACTTATCCCAGTGATGGTTAAAGCAGCTACTAATGACGAAGATTTTTCGCAGTTTAATACCCTTCTAGACAATAATCTAGAAACGCTTTTTGAAAAGAACTTTATCCAGGATACGACCAGTAAAGAGTGGCGATTGGTCAATTCGCCTAAAACCTCTACAAAAGTATCCCAACGGTTAGGGAGACAGCTTTCAATGAGTTTTAGAGAAAAGACTCGGTGTGACTATTCGCCTTCTTATGAGAATGCTGATCTTGTAAAAAGGATTAATGATTTGGAGGCTTCTTTTGAAATTTATGATGAAGAGCCAATTTTTGAAAATCTTGTAAATATGTCTCTTAGTGGAAGTGAACCATATCACCGATGGGCCAGGTATCGTGAGGGATACAGTGGCAGGCTAGTCAAAGAATTAATCCACCGGAGCGGAATAAACCAAAAATCGCATTTCGTCTTCGATCCAATGTGCGGGTCAGGGTCTACGCTAGTTGCCGCAGCCCAGCTTGGTTTTGATTGTATCGGCTCAGACGTAAACCCATACTCAATCGATTTGTCTTCTGCAAAAACTCATCACTATTTGCCAAGTGCCCTTGAAAAAGCCCGAGCATTCATCTCCGAACCCAGAGAAAACCTACAACAGATTAGCTTCGAAATGTGGCAAAAGGTGAACACTATTGAAAAATATTTCCAAAAGCCCAATCTTGAAAAGTTGTTATCTATCCTGGGTGACATTGAAGCCGTTAAAGATCCAATCGTTTCTCATCTTTTAAAAGTTACATGGCTTGCAATACTGGAGGATTGCTCAGAGAGGAAAAAGGATGGGAATGGATTAGCCACCCGGCCTGCACCAACATCTGACGTATGGACCAGATTTATTAATCAACTTCAAATGCAAGTAGAGGATATCGAGAAATATCCATTACCCAAGGAGGTTACAGCCGAAGCTATATGTGAAACTGCTTTCGAATCATCAGCAATAATCCGTAATTTCTCGGAAAGAACCGGAAAGGAATTGGGGTGTATCATTTTTTCCCCTCCTTATGCCAACTCATTTGATTATTTTGAGTCTTACAAATTGGAGTTATTATTCGGAGGCTACTTCGATGAACAGACACTAATAACTGCCAGGGAAAAAACAATCAGAAATTATCGGAAAGGATATGGACATCAGCTAAAAACAGAAAATCAGGTGGTTTCAATGTTGGCCGACGAAGTTCGTTCCAGAATTCCGGAAAAGGAAAAAAAGACCGGAAAACCAGATAACCGAAGCCGATTAGTACCGAATTTATTGATTGGATATTTCGAGGATATGGCGAAAGTTATTTCCTCTTTTTATAACTCCATGCCACTTGGTTCAACATGTCACATTGTTATTGATCAAAGCTCATATTTAGGTGTGGTTGTTCCTACCGACATTTTACTTGCAGAAATTGCTCAAGGACAAGGATTTTCTGTCGATCATCTCATACGATGCCGACGAGCAAACACTTCAGGTCAGCAATTGAATGAGTATCCATACCTTAAATCCATCCTTAGAGAGAGCATCGTCTCTCTAGTTAAAACTTAGGCCGATACTGTCTTCAAATTAAGGATGTCCTGTGAACTACAATCAAATTGCATATATGGTCCTAGCTGATGCCGATAAACCTCTTTCTGTGAAGGACATCGTAGCAATTGCGATTGAAAGAAATCTGATAATGAACGCGAGCAACGATCCAGAAGCTGCAATAACAACATCTTTGTATCGAGATATTCGAAGAAGGGGTTCAAGCTCCCTGTTTTTAGTAAATCGCGGAAAGTTTAGCATCAACAAAGCGACTAAACTAAATTCGAGAGAAAACAGTGGACCTGATAATCTCGAAAAGAGAAGAAT
>DATMYJ010000088.1:0-10070 GCA_035561015.1 Desulfitobacteriaceae bacterium
GCGTAAAAGGATTGCCTTTCTTTTTTTTATTCACTGTTTTTGTTAAAATAATATCTGTTGACTGAAATCCGAAAGGAAAGTGATGAGGGTGCTGAAGGTAAATAAACTGCTGGCAAGTTTGCTGACCGGAATCAAGGTGCAGGCCTCATCCGGAGACCTGAATGTCTTGATCCGGGGGATAGAGATCGATTCCCGGCGGGTTAAAGCAGGGGATATTTTCGTTTGTATTCCCGGCCTGAATGCTGATGGCCATGATTTTGCTGCCGCAGCAATCGCTGCCGGGGCAGCGGCCTTGATTGTGGAAAAGTTCCTGCCTTATGCTGTTCCTCAGATCCAGGTTGCCAGTGCCCGTCAGGAATTGGGCCTATTGGCAGCAGAGGTTTATAATCGGCCCGGTGACCATCTGGAACTGGTTGGTGTTACCGGTACAAATGGTAAGACGACGATCATTCATCTCCTGGAAAAAATTGCAGTTGCTGCAGGCAAGAAAGTAGGTTTGATCGGAACTTTGGGAGCGAGTATTGCCGGCAGGCAAATACCGGGGAAACGAACTACTCCGGAAGCTTGTGAAATACAGAGGCTTCTGGCTGAAATGCTGGAGGAAAAAGTCAGTTTAGTGGCTATGGAAGTTTCTTCCCATGCTTTAGACTACGGTCGGGTTCAAGGTTGTGAGTTTGATTCGGCTATATTTACTAATCTGACCCAGGATCATTTGGATTATCATAAAACCATGGAAGGATATCTGCGGGCTAAAGCCCGTTTGTTTAAGGAACTCAAGGGGAGCAAACAGCCCAAGATAGCTGTGCTCAATCGAGATGATCCGGCCTTTCCAGCCCTGAGGACTGTTTCCGCGGCGCCTGTAATAACCTATGGGATCAAAAATAAGGCGGACTACCAAGCTATAGAAGTGGAAATCAACACGAAAGGTAGCTGTTATGACGTCTGTTTCCGTGGCCAAAGGCAGGAGATTTATTCCCATACTCCCGGGGTGTTTAATGTTTATAATACCCTGGCTGCTTTTGCCTGGGCAGTGGAAAGAGGCTATGATCCGCAGCAGATTGCGCAGGTTTTGGCTGAGATAAGAAGTATACCCGGACGCTTTGAGAGTATTAGGCTGGGACAGCCTTTTAATGTTATAGTAGATTATGCCCATACACCTGATGGCCTGGAAAATGTTTTGCGCACAGCCAAAGATTTTACCACAGGGCGTTTACTGACTGTATTCGGCTGTGGCGGCGACCGGGATAAGAGCAAGCGGCCTCTGATGGGAAAAGTAGCTGCTCAGTGGAGCGACTTTCTGGCAGTCACCTCCGACAACCCGCGTTCTGAGGATCCTGAGCAAATCATCCGTGATATTTTGGCAGGTGTCAAAGAGATTGAGCATCTGGCTCTGAGTGATCGTCGGGAGGCTATCAGTTATGTTTGCCGCTTGGCAAAGCCGGGTGATACTGTTTTGATTGCAGGTAAGGGTCATGAAACTGAACAGATTATCGGGGACACGATTGTTCCTTTTGATGACCGGGAAGTTGCTTGTCAAGCATTAAGGAGGTTGGGGTATGACAATTTGGCAGACTAGTACTGTAGCCCGAATTCTCCAGGCTGACTTAAAGGGTGATCCGGAGGCAGAGGTTCGGGGTTGTGTTTTGGACAGCCGCCAGGTTCAGGGCGGAGAAATATTTATGGCTTTTTCGGGGCAAAAAGTCAATGGCTGCGATTATATTGCCAGTGCCTGGGAACGCGGTGCTGTCCTGGCAGTGGCGGAGGCAGCCAAGACAGGGATTCCCTTTGAGATTCCTGATATCCCTGAGGGCAAAGCTCTGATTTTCGTGGATTCGGTAAAGGAAGCCCTGCAGAATTTGGCTGCCGTTCGCCGGCGGGAATTAGGAGCCAAAGTAATTGCAGTTACCGGCAGCAGCGGCAAGACAACTACCAAAGATATGATTGCTGCAGTACTTTCACAAAGCTTCAAAGTTTATAAAAATGTGGAAAATCAGAATAATGAATTAGGCTTACCGTTGACTATCCTTAACGCCCCTGCAGATACGGAAATGCTCGTTTTGGAGATGGGCATGCGTGGTTTGCGGCAAATTGCGGCTTTGTGTAAAATTGCTCAGCCCGATATGGGCGTGATAACCAATATTGGACTTAGCCATCTGGAATTGTTGGAGACCCAGGAGAAGATTGCCCAGGCGAAATGGGAACTTATTGAGAGCCTGCCTGCCGGGGGATTGGCAGTTCTTAATGCCGAGGATTTGTATTCCTGCCAAAAGGCACAGAATGCTCAGGTGCCTATACTTTATTATGGTCTGGAAGGTCAGTATCATGATCCTGATGTTCAGGGGAGGGATTTACAGTTTTCTGGTTTGCTGGGTACTACTTTTACGGTCACTTTTGCTGAGCAAAAAGCAATTGCCGAACTTCCCTTGCCTGGGAGGCATAATGTTCTGGATGCCTTGGCTGCCTTGGCTGTCGGTTTGGCCTGGGGAATACCTTTGCAAGAGGGAGTCCGGGGACTGACCGGAATGGAGATTTCCAAAATGCGGCTGGAAACTATGGCTGGAATTAACGACAGTCTGCTGATCAGTGATATTTACAATGCCAATCCTGTTTCGGTGACGGCCTCTTTAAACATTTTGCAGGAGCGGTCTTCAGGCCTTTCTACCGTGGCAATTTTAGGGGAAATGTATGAATTAGGGACAAACAGTCAGGCTGGGCACTGGGAAGTAGGAGAAACAGCAGCTGAATTAGGAATTTCCCGGTTAATTACAGTGGGAAAATTGGCCGAGGATATTGCCGGCGGAGCCCGGTTTAGGAGTTATCCGGCCGAATCTCTGGCTATTTGTGCTACCTGTGAGGAAGCCATTTTGCAAGCTGTTAAGGTATTGGCAGAATTGCCCTCCGGAGCCTGGGTGCTGATAAAAGGTTCCAGGGGAATGAAAATGGAAGAAATAACAGCAAGGTTGAGGCTGAAGGAAAAGGAAGGGCAAGAATAATGTGGGAACATTTAGCCCTGGCAGCTGTGGCCGCCTTGCTGTTTACCTTGATTTTTGGTCCCTTACTGCTTCCCCTTTTACGGCTTCTTAAATTTGGCCAGAATATTCGGGAAGAAGGGCCCCAGAGTCATCAGAAGAAGGCTGGAACACCGACTATGGGAGGAGTTATTTTCTTGGCGGGAATAACTGCCGGTTCCCTGCTGGCGGCTGAATGGCCTTTCTCAGCAGAATTACTGACCCTGATGGGAACATTCCTGGGATTTGCCCTGATCGGTTTCTGGGATGATTATATCAAGGTCGTTAAACGGCGTAACCTGGGCTTGAGGGCTTACCAAAAACTTCTGGGGCAATTTCTTTTGGCCGCCATTCTTTGTCTGCTGGCTGTAAAAGTATTGGGACGAGGGACAGATATTGCTATTCCATTCACCGGATTTAAGTGGGAAGCAGGATGGCTGTATTTTCCGCTGGTTAGTATTCTGATTGTGTTTATAAATAATGCCGTTAATCTTACAGATGGCTTGGATGGTCTGGCAGCCGGCGGTACTTTAATTAGCGCTCTGGCTTATATTGTGATTGCCTCACTGCCAGTTTGGCTGGGTGGCAGAATGGTTTTTGCTCAGGAAAGCGATTTGGCCCTTTTTGCTGCAGCACTGGTTGGAGGTTGTCTGGGCTTTTTACGTTTTAACATTCATCCGGCCAAGGTTTTTATGGGGGATACCGGTTCTTTGGGTTTAGGCGGTGCTTTGGCAGGCTTGGCTGTTCTGAGTAAAAGCGAGGCAGTCTTGCTGATTATCGGCGGCCTTTTTGTCTTGGAAGCATTATCGGTAATTATTCAGGTAATTTCCTTTCAGACAACCGGCAAACGAGTTTTTCGGATGAGTCCGCTGCATCATCACTTCGAACTGGGAGGGTGGAGCGAATGGAAAGTGGTGCTCGTTTTTTGGCTGGTTTCCTTGCTTTTCGCAGTACTGGGGATTATCGCTTTTATACCAACCTTGAGCTAGGAATTATTAAGGCCAAATCCTGATATGTGGGTTAATATCCACATTAATAATGCAGAACAAAATGTTTGTTTAAGATTTTAACTAATCAGGAACTAAGAATTAAATTGGAGGCTGGATCAGGTGGAGTGGCAGGAAAAAAAGGTTATAGTTTTGGGAGCTGGCCGCAGCGGCCAGGCAGCTGTCAAGAAACTGCAGCGGTTGGGAGCAGAAGTTTTTCTCTTTGATCAAAAGAACAAGGAGGAGCTTGCCGGAATTGAGGAGCTTGGCCTGGATGCAGGGCATCTTTTGCTGGGCAGGATGCCAGAGTGGTCGGATATACAACCTGAGTTAGTGGTATTATCTCCGGGTGTCCCTCCTGGGATCAGTATTGTAAGGGAATCATTAGCAGCCGGCAGGCCTGTCTGGAGTGAAGTGGAATTAGCCATGCGCGATTGTGTCGCAACATGTGTCGGTATTACCGGAACCAATGGCAAAACCACAACAACGACTTTAATCGGCAAACTGGCCCAAAGAACTGGGCGTCCTTCGCTTGTCGCCGGCAATATCGGGCTGGCTCTGAGCGGTACGGTGGAAAACGTGGGAAAAGACGGTATTGTTGTGGCCGAGTTGTCCAGTTTCCAATTGGAGTTTATCAGCAAATTACGGGTAAATATTGCCGTTATTTTGAATATTACACCCGATCATCTTGACCGTCACGGCAGTTTGGAAAATTATATAGCTGCGAAAGCACGGATCCTGGAGAATCAGACTCCTGAGGATCTGGCTGTTCTTAACTGGGATGATCCTTTCGTTAGGGCTTTGGGATCCCGGAGCAAGGGGAAAGTGATCTATTTTAGTCCCAGTTCCTTACTGGAGAAGAGCTTGGGTCTGCAGGGAGATCAAATAGTCTATGCCGAACAGGGAGAAGTTATTCCCATTCTGGCCCGGCAGGAACTGCAGATACGCGGCAGCCATAATTTAGAAAATGTTATGGCTGCAGCAGCGGCAGCCCATGAACTGGGCCTTTCCTGGACTGAGATCGCCCTGGGACTAAGGGAATTCCAGGGGGTGGAGCATCGTCAGGAAAATGTGGGCACCTATGACGGCATCTTGTTTATCAATGATTCCAAAGGAACCAATACCGATGCTGCCGAAAAAGCTATTCTGGCTTTTGCAGAACCTTTGGTATTGATTGCGGGCGGAAAAAACAAGGGTTTGGATTTTCATGATTTTATGAAAGTTGTCAGCAGCCGAGTCAAAAGTCTGATTCTTCTGGGTCAGGCTGCTGATGAGATGGAAGATGCCGCCAAGGCTGCTGGTGTTGCTCGAATTTTGCGGGCCTCGTTTTTTGCTGAGGGTGTGGAACTGGCTATTGCCGAAGCTGTGCCTGGGGATGTGGTCCTGCTTTCTCCGGCCTGTACCAGTTGGGATATGTTTAAAAGTTATGAAGAACGAGGAGAATTATTCAAGCAGTTGGTGCGCAAACATTTTGAAAATCCCTCTTCTCTTAGCGGCTGATCCGGAAGCCCTGATCCAGGATCAGGCAGCAGAAAATAGGCGCCAGGGATTGGCAGCTGGACAGGAGGTGTACTATGCGGGTCATTGTTACCGGAGGAGGGACAGGCGGCCATATTTATCCCGCCCTTGCTATTGCCAGGGGCTTGTTGGCAGAAGATACCAGTACTCAAATCCTCTATGTAGGTACCCGCAATGGGATGGAAGCTCGTCTGGTGCCGGACAGCGGCCTGCCGTTTGCTGGGATTTCAGGCCAGGGTTTGCCGCGCAAAATAGGAATCGAAACATTGAAGGCGGCAGGCAAGAGTTTGCGGGCTTTGTGGGAGACGAAACGGATCCTGCAGCAATTTCATCCGGATCTGGTTATTGGGACCGGTGGTTATGTTTCCGGACCTGTAGTTCTGACAGCTGCTTTATTTGGAATTCCCACCATGTTACACGAACAAAATGCCTTGCCTGGGATAACCAACAGGATCCTGGCCCTGTTCGTGCGTAAGGTACTGGTGACCTTCCCGGAGAGCACTGCCTATTTTGGAGCCAAAAAGAAAGTGGTGAATGTTGGCTTGCCGGTCAGAACAGAAATCGGTCAGATATCCCGGTCTGAAGGCTCAGCATATTTTGGTCTGCATCCGGAAAACAAAACAATCCTGGTGACCGGGGGGAGCAGAGGCGCCCTGACAATCAATCAGGCTATGATCACTGTCCTTAAACATCTGGCGGCCTGGCCGGAAATCCAGGTGATCTGGGCTACAGGCCAACAAACCTATGGGCAAATAACCGGGAAATTAAAAACTGAGATCGCGGACTGGCAACGTCCACAGTGGAAAATTACCGGGTACCTGGAGGCTGTTCCTCAAGCTCTGGCTTGTGCCGATTTGTATATCGGCCGAGCAGGAGCCGCCTCTCTGGCAGAGGTTGCTATTTGCGGCAAAGCAGCAATTTTGATTCCTTATCCCTATGCTGCCGGCAATCATCAGGAATACAATGCCCGGGCCTTCGTCCAGGCTGGGGCGGCTAAAATGATCTTGGATAAAGATTTGGACGGAGAAAAGCTCTGGCAGCTAATTAAGGAACTGCTTATTAATAATTCAGTACGTGCCGGCATGGCTGCAGCCGCTGGGAATTTGGCCCAGCCCGAAGCTTTGAAAATGATAGTGGATTTGTGTCGGGAAACGGCCTGGAGATAAAAAAGGTCAACAGCTCAAATCCTGTTTACAATAAGGAACAGATTTGTTTAGCAGAAAAAGGACTCAATTAAGAAACAGGAAAATTGCTGAGGTGCAAAATGAACATTCCGGACAATTTACCGGGTCATAAAGAAAGAAACTTCCCTCTGCGGGATTTGACAACCTGGAAAATAGGTGGACCGGCTGAATTTATTTATTGGCCTTCTGACTGGCAGAGTTTAGCTGAAGCAGTCAGCTTGGCTGAGTCGGCTGCAGTACCTGTGTGGATCATTGGCAGGGGTTCCAATCTCCTGATTGCTGATGAGGGTCTGCCGGGTTTAACAATCATCAGTACTGCCCTGCAAAAGATTGCCTGGGGTGATTATAGAGTAAGGATTGATGCCGGGTATAGTCTGGCTCGTTTAGCCTGGGAGACAGGGGAACGCGGCTGGAAAGGTCTGGAATTTGCCTCAGGAATACCGGGAACAGTGGGCGGGGCAATAATAATGAATGCCGGTGCTTATGGCGGAGAGATTGCCCAAAGTGTTGTCAGGGTGTGGACTTTAGTGAAAGGAGAGGTCCGGGAACTATCCAGGGCTGAGCTGCAATTTGCTTACAGGCAGTGTTCTCTGCGGGGCAAGGCCTGGATTTTGGAAGCAGAATTTATTTTTGAGCCTGGTGATAGAAAAGAGCTGGTAAATTTTATGAAAAACAGCCTGGCTAAAAGAAAGGCCTCTCAGCCTCTGAATTTGCCCAATGCCGGGAGTGTTTTTCGCAACCCTCCAGGGGACTCAGCCGGGCGTTTACTAGAAGCTGCCGGCTGGAAAGGCAAAAGCAGAGGAGGAGCACGTGTTTCAGAAAAACATGCTAATTTTATTGTTAATACTGGTCAGGCGACTGCCGGTGATGTCCTGAGTTTAATAGAAGATATCAGAAAAGATATTCTAAAAAAGTTCGGGATTGAGTTAGAGTCTGAGATAGAATATCTGGGAGCGGGAGGGTCAGAGTAATGACTATGGACCATTATGTCATTACCGGCAAACAGAAACTGGAGGGAACAATTAGGGTGAGCGGCTCTAAAAACTCTTCTCTCCCGCTGCTGGCGGCTTCACTGCTGGCGGAAGGGACATCAACCTTACTGGAAATTCCCCACCTGGCTGATATTAATCATATGATTGAAATTTTAAAACAACTGGGCTGCCAGGTTAAGCAGCAGAAGGAAGTTTTACTGATAAATGCTGGCTCTCTCCAGTGCTGGGAAGCAGATGACAGCCTGATGCGGCAGATTAGGGCTTCAAATTTGATTTTGGGACCGGTTCTGGCCCGTAATGGACGGGTACGACTAGCCAGACCGGGCGGATGTGCCATTGGCTCCCGTCCTATGGATCAGCATTTTAAAGGCCTGATGGAACTTGGGGTTAAGATTCAGGAGAAGCATGGCTATATAGAAGCCTGGACCGAGCACCTGAGCGGTGCCAATATCTATCTGGACGTTCCCAGTGTCGGTGCTACGGAAAATATTATGATGGCAGCGGTTTTGGCTAAGGGAGTGACTCTGCTTCGGAATACTGCCAAGGAACCGGAAATTGTTGATTTGCAGAATTTTTTGAATAAAATGGGGGCTAAAATTCGGGGGGCAGGGACGGATACCATCCGAATTGACGGAGTCAGCTCTCTGCGGCCGGCAGAGGAGTATACAGTAATCCCGGACCGAATTGAAGCGGGCACGCATCTGGTAGCAGCGGTTATGACCGGAGGAGATATCGTGGTGGAGAATGTGATTCCGCAGCATTTGGAGATAGTGATTGCCAAGCTCCGTTTGAGCGGGGCTGAGATCTGGCCAGGCGATGATTTTATACGGGTGCGACAAAAGAGTACCCTCAGATCCTTCGATTGCAAGACAATGGCTTATCCCGGTTTTGCGACCGATATGCAGCCGCAGTTTATGGCTATGTTGTCCTGTGCCCAGGGTACCAGCATAATAACGGAAACAATTTTTGAAAACCGTTTTCAGCATGTCGATGAATTGCGCCGGATGGGTGCTGATATCACTATAGAGGGCAGAACAGCAATCGTTCGGGGAGTGTCCACCCTGGAAGGCGCTTTGGTTGAGGCTACGGATCTGCGGGCAGGCGCTGCCTTGTTTTTAGCTGCTTTGGCAGCTGAGGAGGTCACGATACTTAAAAACATTGGTTATATTGATCGCGGCTACGAGAATCTGGAGGAAAAGTATCAACAGATTGGCGCCCGTTTGCACCGGGTAACCTCCGGCAAAATATAATTCAGTTTATTTTGGTAAAAACATGACAGAACTATCAGGTATTCGTTATACTTGAATAAGGGGGAAAACCGATGCAATCCAGGAAAATGAATTCTCCTCTGCTTCACTGGGTGGTGTTATTCATCTTTATTATGGCCGGTCTGGTTTTCTTTTTAAACTCCTCTTTTTTTTCGGTCCAAAAGATTGATTTCCAAGGGCTGGCCAATATTCCGGAGGGAGAAGTTCAAAAATTAGCCAGCCAGGTCCAGGGTCAGAATATTTTTTTCTTTGACCGCATTCTTCTCACTCAGAGATTGAAGCTGCATCCATTGCTGCAGGATGTGACATATCAAAAAAAGCTGCCTCATACTCTGATCATTCAGGTTACAGAACGTACTCCCTTTGCCTTGGTCCTTGTTCCCAAGGGTGTTATTGAAGTGGATTCAGAGGGTATTTTTTTACGGAGAATGGAAAGCTGGCCTGATGAGGATAATCCTGTGATCGATGGTGTTACTGTTCCGGAATCCGCTGGTCCTGGGCAGAATATTTCCACACCTGCTTTGACATCGGTCTTGCACCTGCTCAGTCAGGCTCCCAGTGCTCTTCTGCCTTTAATCGGGGAAGTTCATATCAGTGATATTCAGCAAATAACTCTTTTTCTGATGAGTGGTGTGGAAGTGCGCCTGGGTCAGGCCGAAGACTGGCAGGACAAGCTGGCTGCACTTTATCAACTTCTGAATGATCAGGAGTATCAATCATTTCAGCACGGCGTACGTTATATCGATTTTACGGCGGCTAAACCGGTAATTGGCCGCTGACCAGGAGGAATTAAGGATGTGGCTGCCAGCTTTGGGGTTTATTCTGGGTCTAGCTATAGGCTATATCAGCCCTTTTTCTGTACCAATTGATTATGCCAAATATCTTTCTGTGGCAATATTGGCTGCCCTGGATTCAGTCTTGGGTGGTATCAGATCTGCGCAGGAGGAACATTTTGACAATACAGTTTTTTTGACTGGATTTTTCAGCAATATGCTTTTAGCAAGCCTACTGGCTTATGTCGGTGATCGTATCGGGGTTGACCTTTATCTGGCAGCTGTAGTGGCTTTCGGAGTGCGGCTTTTCAATAATATGGCAATAATTCGCCGGCGCTTGT